>JBOFEH010000063.1:0-5489 GCA_051647765.1 Cellulosilyticaceae bacterium
AAATCAAATTCATATGGATCAGAATCCCAAAAGTTTCCTAATAGGAGTAAGTATTAGCATTTGGAAAAATACAGTGAGGAAAAATGCGCGTAGGCAGCGTATTGCTCCCACTATAAGTCTGGATGAAGAGAATTTTGCCTCGGTCACGTCAGAGATGAGTGTGGAGGATTGGACACTCTCTTCCCATTTGCAAGATGAGGTGAGGCTTATTATTCAAAGGATGGAAGATAAATTCAGGCTACCTATTTTGCTATACTATACTGAGGAGCTACCTATTGAAAAGGTTGCAAAACTTTTGCATCTGCCAAGAGGGACAGTCAAGAGCCGCCTGTATAAAGCAAGGCTATTAATCAAAAATGAGTTGGAGGGAAAAGGATATGACACCTATAGATGAAAAATTAGATGAACTCATTAAACAATCCTTTGAAACAGAGAGTGTGCCAGATCAGTTGCTAAATACAAGGCTTCGGGTAGCACTACATGAGAAGTGTGAGAAAAGACAAACTTTAGCACTTTATTGGCTTCCAGTGGCGGCTTCTCTTACCTGCACGTTTTGGTTGTGGACTTTGATACTGACAAGTCAAGTTGTAGGTTTATTAGAGTTGACTTTATTTGGACTTAGTGTTGTGGGGAATATAGGGACTTTGGTACTCACCTTAGTGGGCTGTTATTGTTTTAATTTAAGGGAGGAAAAGTTATGATGAGTAATCTAGTGATGATTGTATTCATAAGCTTGTTAGGGTATTGTTGCGTATCGCTTTTGATTGGTGTATGGATTTATAAGGATGCATGTAAACGAGGTGGGGAACCACTTCTTTGGGTGCTTGTATTTTTATTTTCTCAAGGCATTGGCCTTGTTTTATACCTGTTAGTAGGTCGTCAAAATAGTGCAGTGCAGTGTCCGGGGTGTAATAAACGTCTACAAAAAGAGGCAAGGTATTGTATGGTGTGTGGGACACCGCTAGAGGGAAGTATGTTATCAAGTAAGATAGAGCCAGATCGTCAATCCAAGATTTTAATGGTAGTGATTATTGGCATCATGTTATGTTCACTTATTATTTCGGTTGTGTTTACCTTGTCACAATTTACAGATAAGGAATATGGCTTTAGCCGAACTACTGTTTTTACAGGATTTTATATGACAAAAGGTGCCCAAATGTCAGAAAGACAGTGGCAGGTTGAGGCCAATACCATTATGATGGATGGTAAAGCTAATGCAACCCTTGATTTCACACAAGGAGTACCGCAGTCCCTTATGATTCAGAGTGTATGTGATGAAGGGCAGTTGATTTTACATTTAGAGCAAGATGGGCTTAAGCAAACTGTGGATATTAACGATATTACAGTATATGAGTTAAGAGGATTTAAAACAGGTAAGGTTAAAGTGTCATTAGAGCATAAAGGGATCAAAAATTTTCAAGCAACAATCAATTGGTAACTGAAAATAACTTAGGCGTAAAAGTAACGCTTAAGTTATTTTTTTGCGTACAAATAGAGAATATATTGAAAGTAGCTTAAAGCAAGCATATAATCAACCTAGGATTATCAGCATAAGAGTAAGGCAAGTATAGGCGAATCTATAAGCAGAGAAGCCTATTAATGAATTAAGGGAGAATGACAATGCAGGAGAATAAAAAAATACTGGATCTGGCAATCCGAGCTGGAGAGATTTTACTTCATAACGGTGCAGAGATTTTTAGGGTACAGGAAACAATGATTAGAATTGCGGATGCTTATGGTGCAAATCGGTTTAATGTGTATGTGATTTCTAATGGGATTTTTGCTTCTGTGGATAATCAAAAAGGTGAAGTTTACTGTACGGATATTAGACACGTACCTTTAGCCCCGGTACATCTAGGGCGAGTAGCTGCAGTCAACCAATTGTCTAGGGATATTGTGGAAGGCAAGTATGCTATAGAAGAAGCAGCCGAAGCCTTAGAACGTATTGCACAGATCCCTTACACCAAAGGGATTTATCAAATACTTTGGGCAGGTATTGGTAGTGGATGTTTTTGTTATATATTTGGTGGAAATGTCTATGATAGTATAGCGTCGTTTGTATTAGGTGCTGTGCTCTACACCTTCTTATTAGGAGCAGGGCGTCATAAGCTTTCAAAAATGATGCTTAATATTTTGGGGAGTGGGCTGGTTACCTTGTGTGGACTGATTTTTTTTGCAGTTGGGATTGGTGAGCATATGGATAAGATGATTATTGGTTCGATTATTCCCCTTGTCCCAGGGGTGCCCCTAACAAACGCCATAAGGGATTTTTTTAATGGCGATTATTTGTCGGGGATGATCAGGTTGATTGATGCACTGCTCATAGCATTTTGTATTGCGGTAGGCGTAGGCACGGCGCTCACGATTTGGAATTATATAGGGATAGGGGGTGGTTTGTGATGACACAGCTGATTGTAGCCTTTTTTGCAACCATTTCATTTTCAGTTTTGTTTCATATCCCGAAGAATCAGTGTATTTATTGTGGGTTGACTGGCGCAGTAGGCTGGTTTTGTTATGTGACGGCTTGTCACTATGGTGCATCTGTCGTGTTGGCATCTTTTATTGCAACCACAGCATTGACAAGTTTAGCGAGGCTATTTGCAGTTTGTCGCAAAATGCCCATTACACTTTTTTTAGTAGCAGGTATTTTTCCATTAGTTCCAGGGGCAGGGATTTATTATACGGCATATCATTTTATTATGGCAGAGAATCAATTAGCCGTGAGCAAGGGGGTTGAGACAGCCAAAATAGCTGTGGCAATAGCAATCGGAATCGTATGTATTTTTTCACTCCCCAATAGGTTGTTTGAAGGGATTAAAATAATAGGGAAAACAGGTTCATAGGGAATAGGTATAAGAGAGAGGAGGCGTATATGAACGCACAACAACATAGAGATTATAAAGAGGAACATCATCATTTGGTAAAAACAAAGCAATGGGCTAGGGCCCAAAGTGAGGGGCTTACCAAACAGGGGAATGAGTTAGAACATGAGATTGCCTTACTACGAAAAGAGGTTTCCAGTGCATTAGATGAAAGGTTGATTCTTAAGCTTCAGATGCAAAGTATGCTGAATGAAGATTTAGACAAGATGAATAAAGCCAAAGATGTGCCGTATTTTGGTAGAATTAATTTTCAGGAGAAGTCCCATGATGATGTGGAAATAGTCTATATTGGTAAAAATGGACTTTATGATAGAACAAATGCCCAGATGTTAGTCTTAGACTGGAGAGCACCTATGGCTAATATTTATTATAGTGGGATGGATGAACAAGTGTCTTATCGCACACCTAATGGACGCGTCGAGGGGCAGATGCTACTGAAAAGGCGCTATGTGATGCGTGAGGGTGAGTTGACAGAGATTCATGACGAGAAGTCATTGCAAGACAATCTACTAGAGAGTATTGCGGGAGATGCGGGATTCTTGATTGAGAGTCTTAATAAGTCTACCAAAGGAAGACTCACTGAGATTGTTGCTACCATACAAGATCAGCAAAATAAGATTATTAGAAGTGATAGTATGCGCCCGCTTATTGTGCAAGGGGTTGCAGGAAGTGGGAAGACAACCATAGCACTTCATCGTATGGCTTATCTGATCTATAATGATCAAAAGCATCAAGATTCACACTATATGGTTGTGGCACCTAATAAGTTATTCCTCAATTATATTCAGGCGATTTTGCCAGATTTAGGTGTGGAGAGTGTTTTCCAAACAACCTTCGAGGAGTGGGCAATGGGTCATTTGGAAAAGTCTCTCAAACTCAAAAAGGGTGAGGATAAGCTTAACCAAATATTGAGTGATGAAGAGGGGGCAACACATGGGTTGGCCATGGCAGCTAAGTTAAGAGGTTCTATTGTTTTTAAGAAACTTATAGATATCAGATTAGCACAGCTTGAACGCACTTTGTTACCACAAGAGGGTGTTGTTTTTGAGGGGGTGACCCTTTTTACATCAAGAGAAATCAATCAGTTGTTTTTGACAAGTCATTTGTACTTGCCTTTAGAAGGGCGTATCAAGCAGCTAGGAGAGGTCATTAAGAAAAGGCTCAAAAACCGAATGGGTGATATTGAGAGAGGCATTATGAGTCAGTATCAACAAAAAATAACAACACTTAAGCAATCTGTCAGTGAGTTAGATGAGGTCAGAGCGGAAATCATTACGTTGTATGATGAGAGAGACTTAAAAATCAAAGGGCTCAAAAAAGAGATTATACCGTTTGTGAAAAAGTATATCAAAAACCTCACACTGCCTAAGGCAAAAGATTTCTATTTTGATATTTATAAAGATGAAATATGGCTCCAAGAGATTTTGGCGAAGCAGATGACACCTGACATTGTTCAGGAAGTGATTACTCTATTAAATAAAAATTATACAAAGCATTTGATAGAGACAGAAGATCTAGGGCCTCTACTGTATTGTCAAATCAAGCTGCATGGACTTGCCAATACCCAAAAGTACGAGCATATTGTGGTAGATGAGGCTCAGGATTTAGATGAAATGAAGTTAACTGTATTAAGGGAAGTTGCTAATAATGATGCATTTACACTTGTAGGTGATTTGTCACAAGGGATTTATGATTATAAAGGGATTACCAATTGGGAACGTATGATGAACCGCGTTTTTGAAGGGAAAAACTATCATTATCATGAGATGACTACCAGCTACCGATCCACAATAGAAATTATTGATCTGGCCAATGCTGTGATTCAAAATTGCACGGATTTTGCGCCGCTAGTGGCTCAACCAGTATTGCGACAGGGGGATATCCCGCAGCTGATAGTCTGTCAGGCGGAGAATGAACGGATTTTGCGTGTCATACAAGATCTTGAGGTACTTCAGGCTAATGGGATGCACTCTATAGGGATTTTGGTAGAAACGAGCCAAGAAGCCAAAAGTGTCTATGAGGATTTAGACAGGCAAGGACAAAAAGTGCAGTGGATACAAGGTGAAGAAGATATCTATGAAGGCAGTGTGGTGGTGATGACAGGCGCACTATCTAAAGGATTAGAGTTTGATGCAGTCATGATCTATGATGTGACTGCAAAATTAAAGGACTATACACCACGAGACATTAAGCTCCTTTATGTGATGATTACAAGAGCACTCCATAAGCTCCATATGTATGCGGTGGGGGAAGTGTCTCCACTATTAAAACAATGTGACGCATCTATATTGAACAAATTTTAAACATAAGATAACAAAACCGGTACACGAACGTGTACCGGTTTTGTTATCTTGTAGGAAACTTTAAATTTTTATACTTTCACTTAGTTGTGAAGTTTTGCTAAAAAGGAGTCTTCTGTAAGAAAGTCGATGGCTTGCCCTTTGTCAATAAGCACCATGGCACGTCTGAGCTTGGTACTCATTTGTTCGGGTGTTAGGGTATGGGGGTCTTTCATACCTGTAACAACAAGATTAGTCTTACGTGTGACAGAAGGTGTATAAATTGCACCGAGGTCTTCTACGATACGGATAGCTTGAGGACGTGTCA
>JBOFEH010000064.1:0-18849 GCA_051647765.1 Cellulosilyticaceae bacterium
GTTAAGGTCCCTGTCGTATCACATATAAATCCTAACCAAAACATAATCAAATGTTTTTTCTCTAAAGATTTGGCATGCCTTTCCCCAAATACACCTATTGTATAAAATACTAGTGCCAAAGTAATTGTAATAATTGCAAATATCAGTTGACCATTCATCAAATCTCATCCCCTTTTATACGATTTGCTAATAGTTTAAGTGATGCCTTAACTTGCATGATTTCATCATCTGTAAGATTTTCAAATAAGTCTTCAAAACTATGGTTCATAGTCTCCCTAAACTCGCTGGCAAACTTGTTGCCTTTGTCCGAAAAGACAATATAAGTATTTCTTTTGTCCTGATCCTTTTTGAGCTTACGTATATAGCCTGCTTCTTCTAATCTCTGCACGATACCTGATACAGTAGCTTTAGCAAGTGACATCTCCTGACAAAGCGTACTCATAGTCACCTCTCCATGATGTGCTACCAACTTGATAATCATGGTTTGCTGAGGTGTTAAGCCACTTCCTTTCATACTACAACTCATATGACTATTCATGACACCATATATTTCTTTGATCATCATAACAATCTCAAAGCTACGTGCTGTTTTCATTTTATCCCCCTATTCCCCTTCTATCATTATTAAATAGTGTTTACCCTACGCCATTTGAACCAAGCTATTCCAAAAAGCACCCCTGCACCAAACAATGCTGTCCCTAGTCCAATATAAAATGGTGCCCAACACATAGGGTCTATAAATGTCAGTGACCTAATCACTATTCCTAATGTCATCATACTTCCCATGATGATATAGCTTTTTTTATCAAAAAATGAGAAGACACATAGTTTGTCTTGCGTTTTAGCCGCGATACGGCGTTGATGCTTCGCTGCCATTTTCTTAAAGATTAAGTTGTAAAAAATAAGGAAGGCTGTTACCGCCACAATAACTGCAATTTCTTTGTGTCCCCTGGTCTTAAGGACTACCTCATATCCTAATTTCATCACCATACTGCCCGCCATCATCCATACCAATGCTGCGAAGATTAATAATGTTCTCTTAGAACATCTTGGAACCCATTTACTCATAAAATCATCTCCATTAGTTCGTATGCGAACTATATTCTTATCCTCATTCTAGCATTTTTTATAAGAATGTCAATGGCTTTATTTTTTAATTTTTAGTCACCTTTTGAGACTCATTTTCATAGCACATCACCCATGCAATCCCCATAGCTAATATGCCCCCTACCACCTTAGAGACAATAAATGGCATAACCATCTCCGACGCTACCGTATTCACAAAAGCTAATTGTCCACCGCATACAAAGGCACCACTCATAGCAAAAGCGGATGCAATCACTTTTCCTTTTGGGTCCATCTTCTCTAAGCGACTAAACACAAGGAGATTACTTGCAAGATTACCAATAAGCCCTGCTATAGTTACCTCATTCATCCCCCACCTACGACCTATAGTCTCTAAAGGCTTAGCAAACTTAGTTTGGATAAAATACAACATAGGATATGCGCCTGCCAAGAATACGCCTATCTTAACAACAATCACTGCAGCCTCATCCACTTTCCAATTCGGGCTTTGTATACCCAATATGGACAATACCCCCACAACTAATAATCCAGCAATACTGATCACTACAATGCCCTTACTCACCCACTCAAAACATCTAATCATAGGCCCCGGCTTATACTGAATCAATCCGCCTAATATCACAACACCTACGAGCATAGGCAGCATATTTTTGATAAGGATGCCCATTGCAATACCTTGCATTACTCCTCCAGCCAATGCACCAAAAGGCATTGCCATAAGCCCAGCCACAAGCCCCTTCATAAGATACGCCCTATCAGAAGCAGCTACCATCCCTAGTGCCACAGGAATCGAAAAACTAATGGTCGCCCCAAGCCCTGCTGCAAGTATAATCCCGGAGAAAAGTCCCATTTGCACATCTCCACTTACCGCCCTTGCAATCTGAAACCCACCCATGTCTAACGCTAACACACTAGCTGGTAACACACTCATATCAATACCCGTTATCCTAGATATAGGCTCTCCTATATAACTTATACCCTCTGCAATAAATGGCGCTAATACAAAAATTCCTATCATATTAAGTGCTAGTGGCCCTATAGCCATGAGCCCATCTTCAAAACTCTTGCCTATACCGTTTCGGTCTCCTCTTATGTAAGCTAGTCCTCCCCATACAAAGAACAAACTGACTATTCCAAATAATATCTTTGTAAACATCTTGATTTTCTCCTTTACTCGCTTATACCTATTCGGTCTAAATACTTTGAAACACTTTACCTATTCCAGTAGCAAACTATTTTTATGTCACGCTTTCCTACACGTTAAAAAAAGGATAGGAGATTTACTTACTCCTATCCTCCTATCTATTTTTTATTAAGATTTGCAAAGGCTGCTGCAAAAGCAAAGTTACCTTCATCTTCTTGTTTTTGTTGTTGTTTGAGATATTTTTGCACATCTCTCTTATCTACTTTTCCGCTATTATTACGGTATTTCTTATTGAAAGAAGACACTTTCTCTCTAAACGTACAGGTCGTACAAACATAGATTTGTCCCTCACCCTCGCCTCTAAGCTCTAGCTTCTTGTGGCACTCTGGACATCTTGTATTCGTAAACTTACTAACGTTTTCTTTGTGCCCACACTCACGGTCTTGGCATACATACATCATGCCATGTTTGCCTTTGACTTCAAGTAAGTGCTTATTACATTTTGGACAACGTTTACCTGTCATATTATCATGTCTATACTGGTCCGAGCTACCTTTTACATTCTCCACCAATTCAGCACTATACTTTTTGATACGTGCCACAAAATCTTTTGCATTTTGCTTACCTTTACTGATTTGGTCTAACTCACTCTCCCACTTAGCCGTAAGTAGTGGTGATTTGAGCTCTGCTGGTACAAGCTCTATGAGCTGCTTGCCCTTAGAAGTTGCTACAATGCTATTGCCATTTTTTTCGATATAGAACATATTATAGAGTTTCTCGATGATATCTGCACGTGTGGCTACTGTCCCAATACCACCTGTCTCACCTAATGTCTTGGCAGCATCTTTGCCTACCTGCACATATTTGTGCGGGCTTTCCATAGCTGATAATAGCGTCGCTTCTGTAAATCTTGCTGGTGCCTTGGTCTGAAGTTTGACTTCACCTACAGAGATGACTTTAAGGGTATCCCCTTGTTTCATAGCTGGTAAATCCTCACTACGTTCATCCTCATCATCTGACTCAAAATCTTGGGCATCATAAACTGCTTTCCACCCTTTTTGAGTGATTTGTTTACCTCTTGCTGTAAACTTCTCGCCCTCAACCACTACTTCAACGTTTGTTTGCATGTATTCACAAGGTTTAAGGAGTACACTTAAGAAACGTTTGACTACCAAATCAAACACCTTACGCTCGTCATTACTTAAGTTATGAAGGTTAACCCCTTCCTCCGTAGGAATAATCGCATGGTGGTCAGACACTTTCGCATTATTAACAAAGTTTTTGTTAGACTTAATGCCGCCTCTTATAATTTCTGCAACCAATGCTCTGTATGGCCCTACTGATACACTTTGTAATCTATCTTTAAGTGTTGGGACAATATCTTCTGAGATATAACGTGAATCTGTACGTGGGTATGTGAGTACCTTATGATTCTCATACAGTCTTTGCATAATCGATAATGTTTCTTTTGGGCTATATCCAAAGAGCTTATTACAATCTCTTTGAAGCTCTGTTAGGTCATAGAGTGCTGGTGCATAAGTCTTCTTTGGCACCGCCTCTATGTGTGCTACCTTGGCCTCTTTGCCCTGTACTTTGCCTATGATTTGTTTGGCTACTGCCTCATCAAATAAGTTGGCGCCGTTTTTCCCTTGCCATAGGAGGCTAAATCCTTTGACATTCATCTTGATGTTAAAGTAGTCTTTAGGCTTAAAGTTCTTGATTTCTTCCTCTCTCGCAACCACCATTGCAAGTGTTGCTGACTGCACACGCCCCGCTGAGAGCTGTGCATTGTATTTACACGTTAAGGCACGTGTCACATTGAGACCTACAAACCAGTCTCCCTCTGCACGGCATACCGCCGCGCGGTAGAGATTGTCGTATTCACTGGCTGGTCTTAACTTCTTGAAACCTTCAAGAATAGCTTTGTCTGTTACCGACGAAATCCATAGCCTCTTCATCGGCTTCTTAACGCCAGATTTTTCAATAATCCATCTGGCTACCAGTTCACCCTCACGGCCTGCATCTGTTGCAATTACAATCTCACTTACATCTTTACGTGTAAGTAGTCCTTTAACCACCCCAAACTGCTTACCGCCACCTTTGAGTACCACAAGTTTCATATCTTTTGGTAGCATTGGGAGTGTTTCCATACTCCATGTTTTATATTGATTACCATAGGCTTCTGGATCAGCAAGTCCTACCAAGTGACCTAATGCCCATGTGACAATATAATCTTTTCCTTCTATATAACCATTTTGTTTTTGTGTGCATTTCAAAACTCTTGCTATATCTCTAGCCACACTTGGCTTTTCTGCTAATACTACGATTTTTGCCATGATTTTTCCTCTTTCTTTTATGCTTTTCTCTCATTATACCACACTCACTCTAGACTATGCCTACCTCATCCCATTGTATCTCATTTTTAATCATGCTATATTACTCTTAGACACTTGATTGAAAGGAGCTTATAAGATGTTAGAACACATGATCGCTGAATTTTTACCTGTCATCATACACTTATTAGAGGTTATGGGCATTATTATCTTGACCATTGGTGCTTTCAAAGCTTTCTTCCATTATTTACGCAGCCTTATTGCAGAAGACAACTATGCCATCAAACATGAATTTGCCTCTTCTCTAGCTATGGCACTAGAGTTCAAATTAGCCGCTGAGATTCTAAAAACAGTACTCGTGCGTAACCTTAATGAAATTTTTATACTTGGTGCTATTGTCTTATTACGTGCACTGATTACACTCATTATACATTGGGAAATGAAACAAGATACACCAAAGGAGTAGGGAATTCATACATTTCCCTACTCCTTTTTTAATCATCTTTTCTGCGCCATAAGTTGGTAGCTAGAAGCGCCACTTCTGTACGATTGGACAGCTCCATCTTGCCCAAGATACTACTAATATGTTTCTTTACTGTATTTTCTGTAATAAAGAGTTTCTCCGCTATCTGGCTATTGGTAAGCCCCTGCCCTATTTCTCTTAGAATCTCAAACTCTCGGTCTGTTAGGATTTCTTTGACTTGATTTCTCTTATCAGGCTCGTTATGTTCTTGCAATTGTGAATCAAAGAAGCTTCTGCCTTTTTGTATAGTACGAATAGCATAACTAATATCCTCAATACTAGAATCTTTGAGGATATATCCTGATACACCAAGCTCTCTTGCTCGTATATAATCTCCTTTTCGAGAAGATGAAGTGAGTATTATAAATTCTGTCTTAATACCTTCTTCTTGACATTGTTCCACTAAGTCTAGCCCATTTGTACCCGCCAAATTGACATCCAAAAGTACAAACTCTATCTCTTCACGTTTTAGGACCTCTATTGCTTCTTCTATAGTTGCCGCCTCAAAACTACTCAGTTCTTTAATTTCATACCCCAAAGTAACCATAAGACCTTTCCTTACGACCTCATGATCATCCACAATTAATAATTTCATTTTGCTCCCCCTTATAAATGCCTCGAACCCTCATTGCCTCTATATCTTCTTCTCTATTAAGTAAGACCATACTTATTGTAGTGCCCATACCTCTTCTTGAATCAATTTGCAACTGTCCGCCAAATGTATTAGCAAGGTAGCCCATATTCTTGATACCTAGTCCTAATAAGTCCTGACGTAGTAACTGCTCATAGTTAAAACCTATGCCATTATCCTTTATAGCTATTTGGGTACTTCTCATATGGATTTCTACTCTCGCACAAATCTTAGAAGCTTTTCCATGCCTAATACCATTAGATACTCCCTCACATACAATGCGGTAAATGGCTTCTTTATGTCTATGTGGCAAGCACTGCAAATCTCCCTTAACCTCCAAAAATATTTCTCTCTTATAAAGATACTTCATTTCATCTATGTATTTTTGTAGTGACTGTGTAAAACTACTTGTACCATTTTTATTCCAGCTCATACCATAAATGGTTTCTCTAAGCTCTGTCATTGCATTGTTAATATGAAGTCTAATTTCTAGAATTTCTTTCTCGACTTCATCCTCTGTTTTGGTATCAAGGGTCTTTCCCATAGTATATAAATTACACGATATCCCGAACAATTTTTGTAATATGCCGTCATGTATATGATTTGCTATCCTATTTTGCTCCCCACTAATAACAAAGCTCTCATATAACTTCTCAAGTTCTATACGCTTAAACGTAATACTCGTAAGGTATGCTATAAATGTCAATTCGTTATATTTTCTCTCTGCCTGAATCATTAGTGTCCCAAAATACTCCTCCGAATAAGTAATAGGAACAATCATATAACTTTTTTCCTCATACCTTATATGCCTACAAAAACTTTTGAGCCCATCTACTAATAAGTACTTCTTAATCTTTTGATGAATCTTCAATGCCAAATCCTCAGATAATGCTTTGGAATAAACCTTCCCTTCACCCTGTTCTTCATATTCTATATAGGCTACTTGGCTAACACCTAACATTAACTCTACATAATTGAGCAATATCTCAACAACTTTTTCTTTGCTCTTTTCGTTTGCAAAGAGGTACACCATCTCATAATTGTCCATAATATACTCTAACGACTGTTTCATCTGAAATTGTTTGCCTACTAGTTTTTTATTCTTCTCCAACGCTAGTTTGTAATGCTGGATAATCCACTGAAACATAGCTGTAACAAGAATCAATCCTAACAAGCTATTGAGATTAAGTATATTCATCATCTCTACACCTATATAAGTATTATTCTTTATCATAACACCTATATAGAAAAACAAGTTACACCATGCCCATCTCTTACCATACTTCAATGTAATCATCAAAACTGAATTAAGGGAGTACCAAATATAATAACTATTTAGTCCTCCCGATATATTAATAAGCACAGTATTTGTAACAATTTCAATCAAAATCACTATAGCTGTATTATGCGTATTCTCCTGATTTTCTTGATATAAGTAATCTGTTAACACACAACATACTGCCATCCCCAGTAGTACTGCCAAATTTTCTTTATCAAGACTACCAATACTCACTATGATATAAAACACACTACTAATGATTAAAGAAATGTATCTATATCCCCTAATAATATGATTTAACCCTATTTTTTCTCTATTCATTTGTTACCCCTCAAATCCCCTATCCTATATACTTTCTATGGTAACAATTTCCTACACTTGTGTCAATTCATCTCCGACCTTTTCTGACACTATATTTAACAATTTTAACACTCGCTAATACACCCACGATAATCATGTACCTTACAAACCATTCCCCCTGATTGGCCATACTAGATATTCCATTTATCCCCTCTATTATAGCCACGCCACCTGGTACCAATTCATCCTCTATGCTGACAACCTGTGTTAAGATTTGACTCTGCTTACCCACCAGTGCAATCAATCCTACATTAGCAAATATTAATGTTGCTGTGAGTATCACGCTTAAATACTTATGTATTCTCCTCCCCTTCATCAATCTCCAACTCCTCTTCACTCTGCGCCTGCGCTATTTTTATTCTATACATATATAGTCGTTCTTGACTTTCTATATAAAAATATGAAATTTGATTTTCATCTTCATGATATGGGTACAAGATAGGAAGTTGTAATTCATCCGCCACTGTCACCAAATCCTCTATCTTCATAACCTCACATAGATTTTTAGATACCCTATCTATATCTTGATTCACTGCAACCATGCGGCTACCATGTTCCTTGATAATTTTTTTGATAGCTTTACTATGTGCATCCTTCTCCATTGTCCCTTCTGCAAAACATACCAAGAAAATAATACCCAGTATACTTACAACAATAATAGCTCCCCCTGCTATCACACCTGTACGATTCACGCCGATACTCTCTACGACAGTCTCTGTAATAGACTTTGTCTCTTCTACTTCTCCCATCTCAGCCACATTAAAATAACCTGACTGCATAGGAATAATCAAACTCATAAAAATAGGTTCTTGAACTTTTTTACCATTAATCTCAGTATTCATACTACCCACTAATCTCACTTCTAACTCAACTGAAGCATTTACTTTAGATGCTTCTATGACCTGAGCAGCAAATTCATTAGCTCTTGTGAAATCCACAACACTTTTAGTATCTATTTGGACCTTTGGGTCACTCTTTTTAATCTGGGTACTTGGAACCAGTGTATCTACTTTACTCCAAATAATATTCTTTTTGTCCTGATCCTTGTAATAAGCCCTAAGGTCTGATTCAACTTTATAGTCCCCTTGCCACGCTAAGGCTTGATCTCCCTCTATATAATATGTAAAAAACACCTCTATATTTTTGGCAAACTCTGCTAGGTAGGTTTCCCCAGCACCTAGATAAGTTTCCTTATACAATATGTTGGGTTTCAAATTCACTCTATAGTCGCTGTCTCCCTGCACTTGATAGGTATAAAGTGTTTTTTCTACCTCTATCGTCTGCTCTGTTTTAAGTGTGCGCCATACACTTAATGCCCCTACTGCTATGATTAATATTAATACTACAATGAGACTATTTTTAATCTGCTTATGCATCTTCACTTTCATCTAGACACCCTCCATCAAGTTTTTATATATAGCAATAGACAGGAGCCTGCTCCTGTCTATTTAATTTATTGCTCTTCTTCTTTCTTTCTACAGCACAGTACTGCTCCTATCCCAATCATAGCCGCTCCACCTAAGTATATCAGTAGATTTGGCACGCCACCTGTCTGAGGTAATTGTTCAGCTCCAGTATATGCACCCGCTGGAATAGCATCATCCTCAATTGTCATATCATTGTATTCTGGACTTATCCCATTCCCTTTTGCAGAGTCGCCATTCCCATCTAAGTCATTACCTTCATTTTCACTATCTTCAATAATTGGTCCTGCTGGGAGCTCATCATCTGCAATCTCAACTTCTTGCCCTAATGCCCCATTTCCTTCCCCACTACCGTTATCTCCGTTATTTCCGCCGTTTCCATCGTTTCCGCCGTTTCCGCCGTTTCCATTGTTTCCGTCGTTTCCGCCGTTTCCATTGTTTCCGCCGTTTCCATTGTTTCCATCGTTTCCATTGTTTCCGCCGTTTCCATTCCCTGTATCTGGCGAAATTTGCTCAAGGTCTACTTCTACTATAAATGCTGTATTCTGCCCTTGGAGGTTATTCACTTTAGGGTCTAATCCAATTGTATAAGTAAATGCTATCTCTTCACCTACCTTAATAACCTCATTAGCATAAGCCAACTGGATATAATCTTCATACTCATCCATAGATACAGCTACTTTATTCTCTTTATACCCTACCATGTTTTCAAATAAAGCTTCTCCATCTTGATCTATTCCTGACTTTGTTGTCAGTCTTACACCACCCACTTTTGCTTCTACTTGACCTTCATTTTTGACTTTACCTTCTATGGTGTAATATGCACCTGGATACAAATTGCTCACATCCACTTGTACTGATGCCCCATTTAACTGTCTTAAACTTATTTCTAGGTCTTTAAATGGTGTCTCATACCTCATATTTTCTAAATGAACATCAAACTGACTTGTATTATTAATTGTCACACCTGTTGTTGTGGCATAAGCTACTTGAATCAATACGGATGATACAATGAGTGCAATCCCTAAGATTTTACTCTTTTTCATCTCATCCACTCCTTCTGTTTAGAATTCTACTTCTTCTCTCTCAACCTGACGGTCTTGCTTAAACATCAGTGTTGGCCACCCTATTTTTGGAATACATGCCTTATAACGGCCTTTAACTTCCTCCATCTTGACTAGACGACTATCCTCAGCAGAGTTATTATCCCCTTTTGTCCGATACTCCTTGCGTCCATCTACCTCTATGATTTCCACTATACGATGTGTAATCAAAATATCATCTCGCCTAAACTGAATAACCTCATTTACTTGCAATTGATTAAGGTCCTCCACATCACTAATCTTCTCTACCAAGATGACATCCCCTGGTTTAATCATAGGTTCCATACTCCCTGTAGCTATAGCTGATGGATAGATTGGAAATAATCCTGACGTAAACCAAATTAGCCCAATAGCTAATAGCGCTGTAGGAATGAATGTCCACATATTTTCCTGTTCTTCCTCTCTTGCAAGCTTGTGATGTGTGACTTTAAGATAATGTTTGACCACTAGAACCGTAGCTATTACTGGTACCAACATACCTATAATGCCTTTGACTAACCAATCTATATTGGGCAAGATAGGGGATAACCACTCAAACCCACTGACCATTCCCAAATAAACAATACTACTTTTGACACCACCGTACATCACCAAATAAGTTGCTAGTATGTTCTCACATAATCTTGGTAACAACTGTTCTGCACATAGAATAGTAAACTTCTCTAAGCTCGTTACACTTAGCCACCTTGCAAAACTAATCTGAGTCAATGTCATCACCAAAATAATCATGACAAAAGGTCTCATCTTTTCTTTTCTACAAAACACATTCACACTATACGCCCTGACCATTTCTCTAGCTACAAGTGGGATAGCTACTGTCAAACTATTCATAACTATACCTTGTATACTATGATTGTAGGGACTTTTGCCAAATCCTAGTAGCACACCTGCAACGAGATTAATCACAATATAAGCTGCACCTATGTTAAATGCCCATATCAAAATAGCATGCTGTTTGCTCCGTTTTCCTATCCCATGTACTTTTGGAATCCCAACACCTATCAGAATGATTACTACACCCCAGTACACCCATTGCACCCCAGCTGTGTTTATCCCCGCTACAAGCTGCGTACTTTGCAGTATATACTCTAATAAAACAACCCCTATCAAACTATATGCTATCTTCTTATACATGATTTAATCTATCTCCCAGCCTTATTCTTGTTGCCCACTACTTGGTTCCTGTACCCCTTCATTTGGCACCTCTGGTACTTCGCTTGGCTGCTCTACCTCTCCACTTGGCACCTCTGGTACCTCGCTTGGCTGCTCTACCTCTCCACTTGGCACCTCTGGTACTTCGCTTGGCTGCTCTACCTCTCCACTTGGCACCTCTGGTACTTCGCTCGGCTGCTCTATCTCTCCACTTGGCACCTCGCTTGGCTGCTCCGGATCTTCTGGTACAACAATCATAGGAGGTAACTCTCCACCATCTACAGCTGGTACCTGCTCTAAATCCCCTCCAGCCACTGGTACTTCTAATTCTAATCCTAGTAAAACATTCAAGATACCAGCGTCTAATCCCACTTCATATGCAGCCTCTATAATATCTGATTCATAGGACATAAAATCTATCCCTATAGGTGACTGGGTTTCAATTCCACTATACCAAATTCCAGATGCCCCTACACTGCCGAATCCAAAATTATAAATCTGTATAGGTACGTTCCACTCAATGGTATCAGACCATCCTGATGTTTCTAGTCCTTTTTGATTAAATAAGATGGTTGCTTCTAACTCTAATGCTGAGTGCTGTTCTAAAAACTGCTTCAACCTCTCTGAATCAAATAAAATCAGAGGGTCATTTTTGATAGCCTGCTGTACTGCATAAATATAGGTTTTGATAATCTCAGATTTATGTATATTAAATTCTAGTTCCTCACCTAAGTCTAATATCTGCTGCTCCCATTGACCCAAATCACTCTCTACACGATACTTATGATCTCCGAACTTCATCATAACCTCTACTGTATCCAGAGTATTCATCTGTATTGCCATGGTACTGTTATTCTTTAAAACCGTCGTAATAGCACTATCCCACATATTATTTTGCTGTTCCAAGGTCGTTACCTCTAACTTCCCTGTACTAATTGTCGTATATATATTTATTTGATCATCCCACTGTGCATAGCCTACTCCTAGTGTTGTAATTGCCATGACTCCTGCTATCAATATAATAGTGGCATGTTTACTTTTCGAACTCTTATAACGTCTTTTCATGGTGCCCCCTCCTTGATACAAGATAGATTTTTTCTATTCTCTCATTCTAATAGAGATTCACTTTCTTAACATCACCCTCTAGCACCATACGCCCTACTACTAAAGTAGTAGATGATATCTCTATTTGCCAATTATATTGTACTGTTGTATATTAATCATTAGACTTTATATTATTTCTAAGGGGTGACATTATGTCTATTATTTATTTTCTTGTAGCACTGATTGCAACAATTGCAGGCTCAATGGCAGGGCTTGGTGGCGGGGTTATTATTAAGCCTGTGCTAGATTTTTTAGGGGATTATAATGTGAGTACCATCGGAATCCTTTCTGCTTTTACAGTTTTTTCTATGGCTGTTGTTTCTATTTATAAACAACTAAAATATAAGTTTTCCATCAACCTACTCCGTACTTTCGCCATCGGAATGGGCTCTATCTGTGGGGGATTAATCGGTGAAAAAGGCTTAAATTTCATTCTCATAATCGTGCCAAATGAGATGACTGTCAAAATCGTCCAAAGTAGTATGCTTATTCTCTTACTTGTTTTCGTGTTATTCTATATGAATTATAAAAATCGCTTTAAATCTTATCAGGTCTCCAATATTTTTGTTTCATTCCTATTAGGGCTATTACTCGGCACACTTGCATCTTTCTTAGGCATAGGTGGCGGCCCTATTAATGTGGCGTTCCTCACTTTATTTTTCTCTATGGATGCCAAAGAAGCTGCTATTAATTCTGTCCTTATTATTTTATTTTCTCAGTCCTCAAAACTCTTTACAGTAGCATTAGGTACAGGATTTAGTCACTATGATCTCTCTATGCTTTATGTGATGATTCCTGGTGGTATACTTGGTGGCTTACTAGGTTCAAGGCTCAATAAACTCGCTTCTAATGACCAGATCATCATGCTCTTTAATAGCGTTGTAGTACTGGTAATTCTTCTCAACATTTACAATATCTTTACATTTATCTAGTAATAACCTTTATTTTTTGCTATACTAAGTCAAATACATTTCTGTCTATCACGACTTATACATACTTCTAGAAAGGAGCATAGACATGTATATTTTATTTGGTATTCTCTCAATTTTAGTGTTAGTAGGTATCGCTTTCCTACTTTCAGAAAACAAAAAGGCGATTAAATGGCGTACTGTAGGCGCTGCACTCTCTATCCAAATTGTCCTTATGATCTTTGTACTTAAAGTACCTATTGGCCAGAAAATCCTATCTGTTGTTGCTGATGCTGTCGTTACTGTCCTCAGTTTTGGTAATGAAGGTTTAAGCTTTGTATTCGGTGACATGGTTTCAAGTACTTTTATTTTTGCAGTGAATGTACTTGGACTAATCTGCTTTACAAGCGCACTTATTTCAGTACTTTATTACCTCAAGGTGATTCCATACCTTGTAAAATTCTTAGGTAAGGCAATTGCCAAAGTATTAGGTACTACTGAAGTAGAGACTTTCTGCTCTGTAGGGAATTCATTCCTTGGTACAACAGAAGCACCGCTTCTTACCAAGCCATTTCTTCCTGAACTTACACGTAGTGAACTTTTTGCCGTTGTAACAGGTGGTTTTGCCTCAGTATCTGTATCTGTTATTGGTGGGTATGCCCTTATGGGTATTGAGATGAAGTATCTTCTTATGGCAATGGCTACAGTACCCTTTGCAACACTTCTTATCTCTAAGATGATTATTCCTGAGACAGAGACAAGCCGTACAGCCAATATTGATATTGAAGGCTCTGAATCAAGTAATATTTTCGAAGCTATTGGTGATGGTGCCATCCAAGGACTTCAGTTAGCACTTAACGTAGGTGCTGTACTGATTGCCTTCTTAGGACTTATTGCATTACTTAATTATTTCTTAGGCTTTATCGGCTTATCATTTAGTAGTATTTTAGGCGTAGTATTTACACCACTTGCATGGTTATTTGGAATCCCTTCCGGTGAAACTGGCGCCTTTGCAACACTTATTGGAACTAAGATTGCAATGAACGAATTCGTTGCTTTCACTCAGCTCGGTGAGATGATGCAGTCTCTTTCACCACGTACACAAGCTATCCTCTCTGTTGCACTCTGCAACTTCGCTAACTTTAGCTCTATTGGGATTGCTGTGGCAGGCTTCAAAGCATTTGCTCCAAGCAGAAGCTTAGAAGTGTCTGGCTTTGGTTTCAAAGCACTCATCGGTGGTACACTGACAACACTCATCACTGCATCTATTGTAGGGATGTTCTTCTAACAACAAAAGGTGTGAAACATAATGCATATGATATGCATTGGTTTCACACCTTTTAATTATTGATTAACTTTATTCTGCTTTTGGTGCATTCTCTTGCTTCCAGTTAATCACAATCTCAATTTCTCCATCTTTTGTTTGGTATTCGTTACCTAAACTTGTTGGTGCTACAACTGTAATCATGATATTGGCTATTTTTTCTGGGTTGATAATTCTACCCTCTAATTGTTGAAGTGCTACTTCAAGTCCCTTTATTCCTGTTCCCTCAAAATTTTCTTGAATGTATTGTTCATTATTACTATCATATCTTACTTTGTACTCTAAAGCATTTAGTAAACTCGGTTCAATAAAAGCTTCTGTAGCACCAACCTCTATGGTATCAATTTGTGCTGGTATTGTTCCAAAGTTTTGTAATTCTCTATTAAATGTGTTACTTGCTCCTGGATACATATTGCCAATCTTAACTTTAAATTCTTTTGTATCATCTTGAGTTGCTACTTTCTCAGTCTCCACATACTCAGATTTCACTGTATTTGGGTTCCCACCACCAATATACTCTACTCTCAATTCACCTGTTGATACTGTTGTTCCCACTGTTAATGCATCTGTCCAGTATGCATAACCTGTTCCTAATAACCCTATTGATAATACTAATGCGCCTGCCATGAATTTTGTGCTTTTCATTATATATCCCCTTTAGTTAAAATGATGTTATAGTCTAGTCATTCTATTATAATTTTTTATCTACTCCTATACATCATCCTAAAGAATAGTCCTATCTACTACTAAAGTAGTAGATAGGACTATTCTTCAACATTAAAAACACATCTCAGCAACTCCACTATTGTGCATTATACTGTGTATAAATAATCTCAACATCCATTTTCACATGATCCTTACCATTTCCTTTTTGGAAGTCTTGTGATAGATTTTCAGGCACCCCAAGCCACATATCAAGTTTGACTTCTTCTCCTATAGCAATGTTTTTCTCATCTTTACATATTTGATTGAGTTTCTTCTCTAATTCACTCCCCTTTACTGTAAAGGTATTACTATTTCGGTATTTAACGTTAAATTTAAGTTCATTGGCTAGTTCTTGACTTCCTTCAAATGTGACTTTTACCTCTTCTACTTTTGCTGGAATTGTTCCCTCATTCTTAATATTAATATAATAGTTTGCCTGTGCTCCAGGGTACACATCTTTAATTTCCACACTAAAACCTTTATCCATAGGTTCTAAAATTGTACTCTCTACATACTCTGAGTTATCATTAATACCATCTTCCTCAGTATTAAATGCCATCTCAAATTTACCAGTTGATACTGTTGTTCCTACTGTTAATACATCTGTCCAATACGCATAACCTGTTCCTAATACTCCCATTGATAGTACCAATGCACCTACCATGAATTTTGTTTTTTTCATCCTAATCTATCCCCTTTTCTCTAAACCTCTACCTATATCAAAAAATGTGCCTCATCAACAGAGACACATTTTCTTCATGAGTACTTTTTATTTTGCGTTTTCTTGAGTCCAGTCAATTTTGACTGTAGCTGTTACATTTTCTAAACCTTGTTTCATTTCATTTTCACCTGGGAATTCAATTTCTACAACCACATCTTTAAAATCTTTTTGTTCTGGTGTGATTCTTTCGTATGCTTGCTTAAACACAGACTCTAATTGCGCTGATAAAGTTGCACCCTCACCTGTATAACTTAAATCTGTATCCACATCATACAGTTTTACCGTTGCACCTGGTATCTCTTGTGATGCAGTTACTGTCACTGTTCCGGCCATAGGAATTGTGCTATTATTTGTCATAGTATAATTGAATTTTGCTTCTGCACCTGGATAAATATTGGCCATTTCTAAATCAATTTTCTCAGCATCTACCGTAATTTTTGAACTTGCATGCTCACTTGCTAGTGCTCCTTCTCCGAATAGTACTCCCTTATCAAATGTCACATCAAACTTACCTGTTGATACTGTTGTTCCTACTGTTAATGCATCTGTCCAGTATGCATAACCTGTTCCTAATAACCCCATTGATAATACTAAAGCACCTACCATAAATTTTGTTTTTTTCATTTTACTTATCCCCTTTTAGTTAAAACTCTTTTAATATGTTTTTATTATAAGCTGTCTCATTGGCATGCACATCCCCCAAAAGAGTAATTGCATGTGCTCCTTAAGAGTAATCGCGTCTACTACCAAAGTAGTAGACGCTCCCCCTATCAACTAAAAACGTGCAATGAAGTAAGCACTTACCTCATTGCACGTTAATCTTTAATTCTATAGTCACTACCTTATACTTCTAGGTATTTAAGTAGCATTGTTCCAATCCCTACATGATAGCCTGCAATTGCCATACAAGCTTCCATTGGTGTATTCATCACATATGCTAATGGAAGTTTTTTGTCTAGTATATCAAATCCTTCATAGAGATATGTGAGATTCGCCTTATCATAGCCTACATACACATTGATAAATGGCAGTGCCTCTAATGTCTTAAGAAGTGTTGGGTTAGCAAGGTCTTTCTCTTCTTCTACCACAAGCACCACGTTTGGTTTGATTTCTAGGTATTGCTGTTTGGCTTCAATCATCTCATTGAGGAGATGTTCTGTAGGCTCTGCCCCTGCATCCAAGAATGCCACAATATTTTTGTTTTGGCCAATCACTTCTGAGAGGTTACATGACTCTCCTTGTGTATTTGCAAATGCTACTTCTTGTACTTGCACTTTTTGCCCATCTTGTGTATCTACCTTGGCTAAAGCAATCTCTAGCGTCACATCTTGATTCTCTGCAACATCTACATAATAAAGTGCGGCATGTACTGTCCCACTTGCTTCTCTATTAACTGTAACAATACGATACTGGCCTGACTCTACTGGATAAGTCATCTGACCTTCTGCCCAGTCACCTGTCTCTAAGAGAAGTGTTTGATAAACACCATTTACATAGCGCCCTACTGTATAGTTCTTCATATACTCATACACTGTATCATCTTGGGCTTTAAGTGTAATCGTACTGTTTTTGATAACCTCTTCCTTGGCTGCTCCTACCTCAATTTCGATCCATGCCCCATTTTGGTAATAGCTCATATTGTTGTTTTCTTTGTTGATGTACGCTGGGATACCAAAGGTTCTACACAGTGCTACAAAGAGGATCTTCTTCCCACTCACATGGCCATACTTCACTTTCATAAGCCCTACTGGCTGTGAACAAAGGTATACGTTTTGCACACTTGTAGCTGTTGCAATGTTTTCATCTAAATAATCGTAGATGCTTCTTGGATTTGTAACAAAGGCTTGTTTTTGCTCACTATCAAACATGATATCTAATGCCTTGCGGTATGGTGTGATTTTCTCTGTAGCAATTCTTGGCGCTAAAATACCTTTGACAAAAACAGCTTCTTCTACAGTATTTTTGAAGGCCATTGCCTCTTGAAGATGTTCTTTAAGAATCTCACAGCTTGTATCCGAAAGGTCTTTTGTATTCATCGTATCTAGCATTTTAACTTTGTACTCTAATAAGTCCTTGGTTTCTTCATCCTTAAAGAACGCTTGAATCTCTTCATAATTACCGCGTGCTGATTCGAGATGTCTTGCTACACCCTCTTCATAAGGCGCGAAGTCTTTGGCCCATGCCGTAGCTTTCTCTCCCAAGAAAAATGTCTCTACAAAAGTATTTCTGATATTTTGAGCTTCCTCATGACGCTTTTGGTGAAGTGCTTTGACCTCTTCACTTACTGCATTCTCATCTGGTGATGCACCTTTTGGTGGTACTAGTGTAATCGTCTCTATAGTCCCATGAATACGGGCCTTATCTTCTAATGTGATTGTCATGGCATCTTCTAGTCTTACATCAATCTGCTCAAATGTAGCAATCCCATCTTTATGTACATAGATGACAAGGTCTCCAAAACCTGTTGTCATTTTGGCCTGACCCTTTGCATCTGTTACTAGCTCTGTCAGTGGGAATAATTCCGAGTAATTCACCACTTCAAATCTCACATTAGCCCCTTCTACAGGTTGTCCATGAGTATCTTGCACCGTAATCGTAATTTCTTTTGTCTGTGCATAGCGATCTAATGTGTTGACTTCTGTTGCACTATCTGTCTGGCGTGTAATCAGCTCATTCTCTACCGTTGTAGCAAACACCTTACTCTGGATAAGCATCCCTCTTGACGCTGAGAGCTGGAACCAGCCTGAATCAAGTGTTGCCTCTGGCTCACATGCCCCTAAGAAATGCCACTCGCCATCAGTCCACACCTCTACCCATGCATGGTTGTCATCACAATGTGCCCATCTTGGTGTGTAAGCTTGTCTTGCTGGAATCCCTACACTTCTAAATGCTGCTACCCCTAGCACAGACTCCTCCCCACATCTTCCATAAGCATTACGAAGTGTTGTTAGTGGACAAGTCGTTCTTGAATCTGTTGTTTGATAAGTTGCCTTCTCAAAACACCAGTAGTTAATAATAAGCGCCGCCTCTTCCATAGTCTTGCCTTCAATCC
>JBOFEH010000065.1:0-2234 GCA_051647765.1 Cellulosilyticaceae bacterium
AGATTACGACACTCAAAGAAGAAATCGTATGGGGGGCTAAGTACCATCATGAACGTTATGACGGAAGGGGTTATTGTGAGGGATTGAGTGGTCAGGAAATTCCACTTTATGCCCGTATTATAGCCATTGCAGATTCCTATGATGCTATGGTGGGAGATCGTGTCTATCATAAGGGCATATCCCCAGAGGAAGCCTTAGAACGTCTAGCAGAGGGACGAGGCAAGCAGTTTGACCCAGGCCTTACGAATCTCTTTATGCGTATGATTAAAGCAACGGAAAGAAGTAGGCTACTCACAGAGGCTAAGCAAAGTGCAAAAGTTGTATAGTAGTTGGTATTAAAGGTCTAAAACCTATAATCCTCTAATACAATATGATAGAAGTTGATGATAGACTTCAATCATAGAAATAGGAGGAGTCCGTATGACAATAGCAGTTATTGTTGTTGGTGCAGTAGTAGGTATAATCATCTTGCTATGGATACTAGGGTTTAAGATTATTCGAAATGACAGAGTCGGGATTGTAGAAAAATGGTGGTCAGGCAAAGGATCGCTCAATGAACAGATTATTGCTTTAAATGGTGAAGCGGGTTATCAACCAGAGCTCCTAAGAGGTGGTATTCATTTTCGTTCACCATTATTTTATAAGGTACATATTGAGCCGTTGGTAACCATACCACAGGGCAAGATTGCCTATGTTTTTTCACGCGATGGAAAGGTGTTAGAGCCTACGCAGACATTAGGCTGTGTGGTACCTGAGTGTAACAATTTCCAGAACGTCAGAGCATTCCTCAAAGGCGGTGGCCAAAAAGGACCACAGAGGGGTATTATCCGTGAGGGGACTTATGCTTTTAACTTGGCGCAGTTTGTGATTATCACAGAGGGCAAAACTTACTACCTTAAGATGGGGAATAGAGAAGAACAAAATGCCTTAGCAGAAATGGCGCAGCTCATAGCGGCTAGAGGGGGATTCTCACCAGTTGTTATCCAAGGTAATCAAGACCAAGTGGGGATTGTCACTGTCCATGATGGACCATCTCTTGGAAAGGATGATATTATTTGTCCAACAGTAGGTGATGAGGCCCGTGAACCGCATTACCACAATAACTTCCAAGATATTGATGCCTTCCTTGCAGCCGGTGGTTATAGAGGTAGGCAATATCAGGTGCTTGCAGATGGTACCTACTTTATCAATAGGTTGTTTGCGACCGTAGAGTTTATCCCAAAAGTAGTGATACCTGTAGGATTTGTAGGGGTAGTTGTTTCTTATACAGGTGCAAAGGGAGAGGATTCATCAGGAACAGATTACAAACACGGTGAATTAGTCAAAAAAGGTTATAGAGGGGTATGGAGTGAACCACTTATGCCGGGCAAATATGCTTTTAACGTTTATGCAGGAAGTATTATTCAAGTGCCTACGACTAATGTTATTTTGAAATGGATTAGTAATCAGACAGGTAATCACAAATACGATGAAAACCTAACGGAAGTAAGTTTGATTACTAAGGATGCCTTTGAACCAAGCTTACCACTGTCAGTGGTATTTCATATTGATTACCGCAAAGCACCTTATGTGATTCAACGCTTTGGGAATATCAAGATGCTTGTAGACCAAACCTTAGACCCAATGATTTCTGCTTATTTCAAAAATGTAGGGCAGACCAAGACGCTTATTGAATTGATTCAGCATCGTAATGAAATACAAGCACAGAGCTCAGAAGAGATGAAGGCTAAATTTGACCATTACAACCTAGAATTAGAAGAGGTACTAATCGGTACACCAGGTGGTTCTAAGTCTGATAATAATATCGAGACGATTCTCACACAACTACGGAGTAGACAGATTGCGAAGGAGCAGCTTGATACTTATGAAACCCAACAAAAAGCTGCCGAAAAAGAAAAAGAGCTCAAAGAAGCAGAGGCAGTTGCTAAGCAACAAACAGCACTTACGGAATCAGATATTAATATCCGTATCCAAGAAAACCAAGGGAAAGCGGAGCTGATGAAAGCAAGGCAGGATGCAGAGAAAATCCAGCGTCTCTCAGAGGCTGATGCTTACAAGATTAAACAACAATCAGAGGCCGAAGCTTACAAAATTAAGATTACGGCAGAAGCAGATGCAGACAAAGAGGCACGTGTAGGGATTTCCAAGGCTATTGCAGCCAAAGAGCAAGTCAGTGCATATGGCGGACCTCAGTACAAAGTTATGGGTGATGTGATGGGCTCTTTTGCAGCAGC
>JBOFEH010000066.1:0-42887 GCA_051647765.1 Cellulosilyticaceae bacterium
TATAATTTTACGTGACATATTGGTAAGGGTCGTCTGAAGCTGAACCTTACCACCCCATAGGGTTTGAATGTGTTTAAGGGTTTCAGCAGCATAAGTTAGATTCAGTTCTCTCTCATCATAAGAATGAGAAAGAATGAGCATATTCTCACTGCGATTAACCTCTTCTACATTAATAACAGGAATACTGCCCAGTCCTACGCTATTGGCCAAGGTATTACGAATATGCCGCCATCCTTTTTCATTTGAAACCTCTGAAATCACATAATAACGTTCTTCATCTTCAAATTCAAACAAGTTCATTTCTCTACAGATATCATAAGTTAAGTAATTTCTAATAAAGGACGCATCTCGCTCCACTTCTCTTATTTGGCTAAGAACCTTAAAATCACCTTGGTGCTTGTTATAGAGATCTTCCCAGATTTTAAACCCAATATAATAAGGATTAAGTGAACCTTTTGTGGGTGAGATAACACCGTTATGGACTTTCAAAAACTCAAACTGCATACCTGGTTCAAGTCCAAGCTTATTAAGGATTGTATAATGCCAAAAACTGGCCCACCCCTCATTCATAATTTTGGTCTCTATTTGCGGAAGGAAATAACGGTTTTCCTCCATAACAATAGTCAAAACATCCTTTTGCCACTCTTCTAGCTGACCATATAAACATAAGAATTCTAATAAATTCTCATACGGATAGGTAACCTTTTCTTCTGGATAAGTTTTGAGCTGATTAAATGCCCCGCAATGGTATTTAATAGCATGTGCAGCATCGAGAATCTTCTCCACCTCTTCATATCCAATACTAGGATCTTGAATATAGTTTCGAATACGTAATGCATGGTTTTTAAACATCTCTACTGTATACTTGGCATGGGTGTACTCCTTAAACATACGATTATTCTTAAAGAAATCATTATGTCCATAGACATGGGCAATAGTCAATACTTGTAAGAGTAGTGTATTATCTTTCATAAGATAGGCAATACACGGATCAGAATTGATAACCATCTCGTAAGGTAACCCTGTCAAATTGTACTGATAAAGTGTTTTGGTACGTTCATAATTTTTCCCAAAGCTCCAGTGAGGATAGTGAGAAGGCATCCCAACATAAGCTTCATAACAGAGCATATCATCAAAACTAATAATCTCAAATTCCTGTTCATAGTAGTCTAACCCAATCTCTTTGGCAATAGCTTCAATTCGCTCGTTATACGTTAGGAGTTCTTTGAGTGTATAATTCATCCTTCTCCCTCCTCTTCGGTTAGCTGCCTTTCTACTTTTAGCATGTTAACAAAAGCAGTCCACACATCCTCTTTCTTGAAAATCTTTACTGCTGAAAAATTAGGATGTTTTACTTCTTCTAGATATTTGTTCATAATGGTGCTCGTATAGGTACTTGTTTTGATTTCACCGTACCCAAACAAATTACAGGTATCACATAGTTCATTGGCCAAAGTAACTGCCTGCTCATTATCTTCTCCCCAGTTATCACCATCACTACAGTGAAAAGCATAAATATTCCACAAACTTGGACTATACTTTTCTTTGATAATATCTAGTGCTTTTTGGTAACCACTACTAATATAGGTCCCACCACTTTCCCCTCGATGGAAAAAATCATCTTCTGTCACTTGCTTAGCCGTGGTGGTATGCGCTACAAAGACAATATCTACATTAACATACTTGACTGTAACAAATTGGTACAATAAGAAATAAAAACTCCTTGCCAAATATTTTTTGGTATGCCCCATAGACCCTGAGGTATCCATAATACAGATGACAACCGCATTAGAATCTCTTTGAATTTTAGGTTTTGTATGAAAATACTTGAGATCATCTTCATGAAAAGGCACCCTAACGGGTTCCTCTCCTATGCCTATTTCTTTTTGGGCACGATGGAGACACTTTTCCCTTTTAATCTTAGCCATAACCGTATGCTTTTTAGAGAGCCTTGGGGGAATCCCTTTCTCTCTGATCCCCCAACGCTTAGCACCATCTAGAGACTCTATCTCTTTAAATTTCTTTTGTTCAAGATAAGGCAAATCCAAGTCCTCAAACAGATATCTAATAGCCTCATCCAAAGTTATTTCTGTTTCATAGATATCTTCGCCCTCTTGGTTGCCTGCCCCATCATCGCCTGCTCCAGCACCACCTTTATCTCCCTTAGGAATACGATGGCCTTTTTCTTCTTGACCAGTTCCAGCTGTCACATTTTTTTGGTTTTTTCCATAGCGGAAATAGTATTCTTTTAATCCCTTAATAGGAATTTTAATTTTTTTGTTTTTGGTTTTTCCCATAATACTCTCTTCAGAGATAATACTTCCTATGTTTTCTTTAATACTTTTTTCTACTAGTTCCCTATGCCTTCTGCGATCTTCAATACTACGATCTCTACTATTAGATTTAAATTCTTTAAAAACTGCCATAATACCCCATTAATCCTTCCACAGATTATTCGCAGCATATTTTAGAACAACATTACAACAGTGATCGCAGTATCCGTTTCTCTTCATCTCTTCTACCATAGCATCATACTTATGGTTTTGTTCTTTATCTCTTACTTTGCTCTTTGTGATAATACGAGAAAGTTCTCTTACTGACGCTGTCAGTTTGGTTTCAATCGCTTCTCTAAGTGGTTCATAACTGGTGTAATCTACTTTCCCACCACTTCTTACGACTGAGAACATATAAGCTGTAACATCCTGTCTGAAGCCCTTAGAGCCACTTTGAGTAATGCCTAGTTGCTCCTCGATAGAACGCATGAATACTTCATCTGGATTAAGCTCTTCACCTGTATTACTATCTTTAAGTTTTGTTTTATTAACGTAAGCCTCAGCATGATCCAAATAGTTATTGAACAGGTCTTCTGCTTGTTCTCGATACCCATGAATAAACGCTTTGGTCACTTCTTTTTCAAGAATCTTATGGTATTCTTTCTTAATGGTGTCTTGAATAAACCCAAGATAGCGTTTCTTGGTATCCTCACCAATAGCCATCTCCTTCACTTCTTTAATCAATGTTTCAATGACACAAATTGGATTGATACAGTCTGATTCTGATTCAGATAAAGCAGTGTCTAACACTTTGGCAATAAAACGAGTAGAAATACCACCCATCCCTTCACGCTCAGCCTCATCTTTCAGCTCCATAATATCAATACGCTTGGTCGTTCCTTTTTCGATGATTTCTTCACCATTATAGATTTTCAGCTTTGTGAGTGGATCTACTTTATTTGATGGGGTAAGCCTTGTGAGTATCGCAAATGTAGATATAATCTCGATGGTATGCGGTGCAATATGTGCCTTGAAATTAGAACGGTTAAGCATTTTTTGATAAATCTTTACCTCTTCATTAAGCTCCAAGCAATAAGGCACTTCTATTTTTACAATACGGTCTAAAATAGCCTCGTTAGTATGATCTGATTTAAACTTATTCCATTCCGCTTCATTTGAGTGGGCCAAAATAACCCCGTCAAAGTAAATCATAGAGCCCTTCCCTGGAGAGGGCACATTTTTTTCCTGAGTTGCGGTAATCATAGTATGCAAATACTCTACGTCATTTTTGAATACTTCTATAAACTCAACTAATCCTCTATTCCCAACATTAAATGCACCATTGAGCGAGAGCACCCTTGGGTCATCCTCTGGATAAAGATCCATCTTTGAAATATCTATAGAACCTACTAATACAGAAGTATCTTGATTGTTAGGATCAACCGGCGGTACAACCCCTATACCCTTTCGTGAACGAATAGAAAAGTCTGTTTGAACCACTGGAAATTTTTCATAAGCTCCGCCAAATTCATGAATGAGCCTATATCGGCATACTGGGCATAAATCCCCTTCAATATGAAGACCTAAAACCTCTTCAAATTGCTTCCTGCTGTGCTTTGGAATTAAATGCAGAGGTTCTTCCCTCATAGGGCATCCTTCTAATGCATAAATAGGAGGGCTTTCCTCTAGCAGTCTCTTAATAGCATCAATCAGAGATGATTTACCTGCTCCAACCGGTCCCACTAAGTAGAGCACCTGTCTTGATTCCTCTCCTCTCATTGCAGCTGAATGGAAATAACGTACGATTTTCATAAGTGTACGGTCAATCCCGAAGAAGTCATCTTTAAAAAAGTTATAGCGTTTGATTGTATCATTCCCATAAATACGTCTTAATCGTGGATTTTCCTCTGTTTTAATAGCTTCGAATCCTGGATCTAATAGTAGCTTATAGATTTTTTCATGGGATAGGGTGTACTTTGAAGGATTTTTTTCAATGATATGTAAGTAATCAAGAAAAGACCCCTTAAACCCTACATCTTTTCTTGATTGTCTATCCTCTAATATCATTTGAGAGAAATCTACCATATATCTATCACTCCTTTAAGAAGTTTATCTACTCACTATCAAATATATGGAACAAATCTCTTTTACATGATTAATTTATTGGATTATTTATTGTGAGGGGCTTGGCTATTATTGAAAAGTGCTTGAATATCATAGTATTGCTGACCCTTCTCATCTTCTAACAAATAATTCTTCTGAACTTTCCCTAGCCTAAATAAAGTTTTTGCATAGTCTAACTGGATATAGCTTTTGTCCTTATACTCCAGTGCAGATACGGTATATTTCATAGGGACTGTTACATCACCTTCTGTGTTTTCTTGAAGCTTATGCAAGTAATATGGATTTTGTAAGACAGATGACATATACTCTAGAAGCTGCGGTTGGCTACTGATGCGATAGTCCTCCATACCACCCGAAACAACTTGACCCATATCAACATCCACATATAAAATCCCCTTTATTCGTGGATAGCTCTCGGGTATTTTTTTGTAGAAAAATTCTAATTTGCTTTTTGTATTCTCTAGAGTATACGTATGATCATATCTAGAAAAATGTGAAACGGCTAGACCACTAATCATCATAGGTTTGTGTTCTTGAAAATTTTTATACCACATGTCAAGCCGTTGACTAATATCAGGCTCATAAAGTACCCCATTTAAAAATCTAGGCATAAAAACATTTAATCCCACCCAATCAACCACGCTATCTCCGGGATAATAAAGCTGACTTTCATGGGCCTTCTGCACATCAATACTCCAAACAATGACTGCATTTGGCAAGTACTTTTTAATGATTTCATAGGCTTCTTGATAAGCCACTTTATACTCTGTAGTATCCTTAATTTTTTCTGTAATGGGGAATAATTCTATAAAGATAGGTGTTTTGTATTTTGAACGCAAGGAGCCTACTAACTGGTAAATATCAATACTATCAAACTCATCCGTCAATAACACTTTAATATAGGGTGTTTTCTGATCCGCAATACATCTTAATAAATCTTGATCTGTAACAGGGTTTTCTTTAGTAAACTGAAAAACTCTAAAGGCTTGATCTACACCTAGTAATTCTTCATACGTATTCATGCCATCCCCCATTTCCGTATTGTCCTCTGTATAGGCCCCTAAATAAATGCCTCGATCAGGTTCATACGGACCCTTTGCTGTGGCGCTTTCAATATAGATCTCTAAATCGGTATATTTACTTTCTGTTAATGGTGCAATCACTTCTATACTGTTATTTTGATTCATACTACATCCACTTTGTATGCACAAACTAAAAACAATCCCAAGGAGGAGTAATTTTTTCATGTTCATCACCTCTTTGAGATTATTGTCTTGTTTTATTAGATTTATACAAAAATTATAGCTACTTTTCTAAATGTTTTTGCAGTGTTTTAATATAATTAAGGTACATCCCTCTTTCTAGGAGGATTTTGTATTCTTCCTCAAAAGCATTAAAAGGGATTGATTTACGTCCACCTTGTTTCGCATTATCATAAAACATTTTCAATTTTTCGAATGTAAGGATATAGTATGCTTCATATTTTTTGAAATAGACAATCAAAAATGCTATCCCTCCCTGCGCTTCAAAAGCTTCCATAAATTGTATTTGGTGCTCATGAACATTGCCTAGCGGCAAGTTTTCTTTGGTGGTCTCTTTGGCATCAAAACATATGGAAACCCCTTGAACAATACCTATGTAATCCACCGTACTTTTTTGATCAAAATAGGCTAATGTAATCACTCTTTTTGCTTGATCAATTGTAATAGGTTTGATTGGCGTGGGTATTTTTTGTATTAATCCTATATTTTTGGCTAAATAGAGTTCATTCGTCACATTAATCGTATCTTCTAAAACACTCCCTCTAAGACCTCTTGTATTCCAATATCCCATTTTTTTCCTCTTTTCTTGATTTAATGTAAAATTATGGTAAAATATAACTAGTTATTTATATTATTTGTAAGGGGAGGGCCTATGCTTCACTATATTTCATTTTTTACAAAATGCTTATTCGGCAAAATCACTTTTTTTAAACGTTCACTTTCCCAACAAGCTTATATTCTACAAAAACACAAACTCTATTATCTTGCTGGTAAATACTATATGGGGCTCGAATACTATTCTAATGCAGCCTATTGCTTTAAGCGTTGCAAAGCCCACAAGCAACTCATGTATGCCTACATAGCACTCCAACAACCTTCTAAGGCCATTGAACTTGCAGAGAAACATTGTTTCTATGAAGACGGGGCCAATCTATGCACATCTATTGGGCATGATCTCAAAGCTGCCCAATTTTATGCCTATTTTAATCCTCTTAAAGCTGCAAAACTTTATAAAAAATTAGGCTTATTTTCTCAAGCTGGTGAGGCCTATCTACTGGCTCAGCAATTCAGCATAGGGGTGGATTGTTTTAGACGCTGTATAGATACTAGCGAACGTTTGCACGGACTTAAGCAAGTTGAGGAAATTGCCATTACTCTGTATTTCAAAAAGCAATACACTGTCGCTACCAAGTTGTTTGTTAAGTTAGAGGATTATGAATCCGCCTTAATTTGTGCAAATCATACTAAAGAGCCTTCTCTCAAAAGGCAACTCTATGCCCAGTGCGGGAGGGTAGAAAAGCTACCTACATAAGTAGGTAGCTTAGATTTCAATAAGACCCTCTTCTCTACAAATACGAGAATAAATAGTTGGTGCAGTTACAGTAAATACACGATCTTGTAAATATTGGAACGGCTCTTTACACAGTTCAAATTTCACTTTGTATGCACATAAGAACTGATACTCTAGCCCATATTTGCCTTTAAAATAGTTGTTTTCTATTTTGTCACCATATTTGGGATCTCCTATAATAGGATGTCCTATTTGACTAAGATGTGCTCTGATTTGATGGGTTTTTCCTGTCACTAATTGTACTTCTATGAGTGTATAACGCCCATTGTGCTGTAATGGCAAAATACGTGTTTCTACAGGTTTTGCCCCTTCAATATAATGATCTACAATTTTAACTTCATTTTTACCTTGCTCTTTGATGTGGTATCCCTTTAAAATAATAGGTTTTGTAATGCGTCCAAGAACAATACTCATATAATATTTTGAAATTTGCTTTGTTTTAAGCATCTCACTAAGAGACTGTGTTGCAGGCAGATTTTTGCCTACCAAGACAATCCCTGCTGTATTCCTATCAAGTCGATTACATGGTGCAGGTGTAAACCCTTTTGATTTAACTGTATGGTAACTGCCGTTTTGAGTTAAATGGGTCAACACTTCTTCAGCAAGACTTGTTCCGTCTTTCGTATCTTTTTGTGTTAAGATTCCTAGCGGCTTGTTGACAATAAGGATATGCTCATCCTCATAGACTGTTTTGAAATGAATAGGCACAGTATGAACTGGGCTAACCTCTTGAAACTCTGCTAATTGATCCTCTGTTAAAAAGATTTTAAGAACATCATTTTCTTGTAATATTTCATTTCCTTGAGGTTTCTTCCCGTTATATTTAATTTTTTTCGTCCTCATACACTTGTATATGTAACTTTTAGGACATTTTTTCATATATTTCATAAGAAACTTATCAAGTCTCTGATTCGCTTCTAAATGAGTAATAGTAATTTCTCTCATTCTTTTCTCCTACTACATTAGCATACCTTCTATAATATGCATATTTTTTTCAAGTTGTGGGGATTCTTGGCCCCTCATATTTTTTTGGATTTTTGCGCATGCGGCCTTCAATCCTTTTTCTGTATCAGCATAGACAAAGTGTACCTGTGAATAACCTATTCCCTTTGCTCCGAGTCTTTGAATTAACTGTGTTTTATACTTATCGTTCTCTTGTTTGTGTGCAGCTACAAAGTATAGACTACTATCCGTCACAATAACATGCTCAAAGTATAGACTATACTTTGCATCTGGCACAATCGCGCCATGATATAGCGCATAGTTACCTGTTAATTGCTCAAGTAGCTCTGCATGATTACGTTTAGGATCTCTATATTTGCTAAATGCAAAAAATCTTGTAAAGTTCTGAGCCAGGGGTAGGACTAAAACCGCTGCAACTACAGTAAAAGTATTTGCTCTTTGATCATATTTTAAAAGCCCTATTCCAAATATAGCTGCTACAATTACACTCCACATTATTCCAAATAATAAAAATTTGCGTTTTTTATGACTAATATAATTTTGGGACTGTCTAATCATAATAACTCCTATTCTGCATAAATCATCTTAACAGTCATACCACCATCAACTACAAGGTTTGTCCCCGTAATAAATCCAGCATACTCACTCGTTAAATAAAGCACTGCTTGTGCAACATCTTCTGGCATACCCACTCTTCCAACAAGGTGCTGACCATGATCTTTTTCTGTTAAGCTAATAAATTTACGGTTTTTTTGTTTTTTCCAGCTTGATATATCAATCCATCCTGGACTTATCGCATTAACTCTCACTTTATGTGCTAAACTACTTGCTAATGAATGCGTTAGGGCAAGCAGCGCACCTTTTGATGCTGAATAAGGTTCTGTATTAGGCTCACTCATTACGGCTCTTGTAGAAGCAATATTGATAATGCTACATCCGTCACTAATCATATGCATACTACAATATTTTGCACAAAGATAAGCACCTGTTACATTAACACGTAGAACATTCTCAAACTCACTGATTGGTCTTGTAAAAATGGTACCAGATGATTCAATAGCTGCATTATTGATTAAAATATCAATCTTACCATATCTCTCAATAACACTCCCCACCATATGTTTAACCGAGCTCTCATCTCCGACATCTGTTTGAATAAACAAGCTTTCTCCTCCCATGCTTTGTATTGCTTGATGGGTTTCATAGCCTGCCTCTTCATCCACTTCCGCAAGAATAACACACGCATTTTTCTTTGCATATTCAATGGCAATACATGCACCTATACCTTGTCCTGCTCCAGTTACTACTACAATCTTGCCCATAAAATCCATAGAATGACTTGCCCCTTTCTCTTTCGTTTAAGTTGCTACTGTATATTTTAACAAAAAAAAGTCAAAATGAAAAGAAATTATAACTAAAACTAATGAAAAGCCAAGAGCATCTCTTGGCTTTTCTTAAAGTTAGATTTTTGTAATTTGTTTAAAAAGGTCTTGATTTTGTTCGATACTTGATGTATTCCCAAATACACAATACTGATTTTGCTCAAAACATGCCTTAATTAATGGGGCAAAAGACCTTAACTTCTCGTTGGTTGTATCAAATAACTCATGACGGGTATGCTCTATATCTTCTTTTGTTGCACCTACTAAATAATACATTTGGGCATTCACACCTTCTGTTGATGGTGTATACGGGAAATCCATGCCACTGATTGTACCAATAAGATACTGCACTAACTCACGTTCTGACAAATTAAGGTTCTCGATAAAATCACTACATGCTCTATAGATCTCTAATGTTTGTGTAATATTAGGATCTCTATAAGAGACAAAGTACATAACACCACTTTTTCGCATGTCTGCAAAACATCCATAGGCCCCATTTTTAACACGTACATTTTGCCACAGATATTCCATACTTAAAATGGTTTTGAGCATCAACATACTACCATGATAGGTATACCCTAATTCTTTGAATTGATAGCCCATCGCCACGTAGTTAACATTCCCTGGATAAATCAGTCCTTCTTGAATTGGAGTAGGTACAAACTTATATTGCATCTCTTCAATTGGTAAGCTAGGTAACTTATCTATGGTTTGTGCAATCACTTGAATGGTTGAATCTACTGACTCTTCATCGACGGTTAATCCTACGGTGATACGTTTTTCGTTAGCTAAATAACCATAGGCTTTTTTAATATCTTCCAAGATATCGGCTTTTTTCTCGTCCCAATTCTTATAGATATTTTCTACAAAATGATAAAATGCCAAACCTTTTGTTTCTTCTTCAAAAAGCTCTGCTGCCGAGAAATGTGAAAGTAATCGCCCAGCTGCAACTTTATGACCTTCACCACTCAGGCTCATTTCCATCATGGATTTCATTTCTTTGATAATCTCAAACACACGATTTTCATCTTCAAAGCATGTCTGTTCTATAATTTCCTTCACAACCCCTACTTGCTCATTGATTTTTGAAAGAAGTGCTTTTGATTTAACAAAGAAATAACGATGGTATTGTTGCTCAGACTTTAGTGGCTTAATAGCTTGGATATGGTATTCTAATCCACCTAAATTTTCATCTAGATACATAGATAAATCTTCATAGCTTCTCTGTTGTGTATCTAGCTTGCCTAACATTCCCACAACCATTCCCAAATAAGGCATGTATTGATCTGCGATTCCTTCTAGATTAATGAACCAATTCATATAGGCAATTTCATTAGTAAAGAGCGGGGATACAATATAGGTATGATTGCCGTATTCGCGAACTTCACTTCTTGGGAACATCACATCTCGTGATAAATCCTCTTTTTTGAGTATTGGAATAGTATGTCTTGCTTCTTCAGTATCCGGCGTATCTTGGAACGCTTTGAAGTCTAATGTGCGCTGAATAAGCTTTTCAATTTCTTCCTGGCTCATTTTATCTTTGATGTTATTTAATTGTGTTATTGTATTTTCTTCCATTTCTCTGTCTAAATCTAATTTTGGAACAAGTTGCATTTTGACAGCATGAGTATTGTTTAAAAGATATGTTTCAATGAGGTGTTCAAAGTAACCACTATCTTTTTGGTGATTCAGTTTTTCCATAATCTCTTCATGTTGTAGATAAATTAATGGAGATTGTTCATACAACCAACTCTTCATACAATTAATAAAATAAAGTAATCCCTTTGAATAACCTTTGAAATCCGCTTCTTTTAACTCAAATTCTTTGACTTGAATTGCCCCATTTAATAATTGTTTGGATATCCCTTTAGCAACAATTTCTCTTAGGGTTTTTTCGACCACTTCATAGAACCTTGGCACCTGTTCCTTGGTGACATTTTTAGCCATAATTGTAAAGATAGGCTGTCTCAGATGGGTTTGGAATACACCAAATACATCCTCACCGATACCTTCTTTAATCAGTGCCTTCTTAAGAGGAGATGCCGGTGTATCTAATAAAATATATTCTAGAATACTCATGGCAACCATATGCTCACGATCAGTTACTTCACCTATGACATAATTATAAGACACATAGATTTGATTATCTTTTTCTTCGGATACAGAATAAGGATAGACTTTTGATATAGGCTTATCAAATGGTTGCTGAAGCGGTATACTTGAGTCAATTTCTTGATAATCGAAGTGTGCTAAATACTCCTTATCTATAAAATCAAGTTCTTTTGCAATGTCAATATCTCCATACAAACAGATATAGGCATTAGATGGATGATAGTACTTCTTGTGGAATCCCAAAAAGTCTTCTGCTGTTAATTGTGGAATAAACTCCGGTGCCCCCCCAGATTCATTAGAATAGATGGTATCTGGAAAAAGGCTCTCTTTTATTTTTCTAAATCCTACTTCTTCAGGAGATGAAAACGCACCTTTCATTTCGTTATAAACGACACCTTTGTACTCTAGCGGTGCGTCTTCACTCTCTAACTCATAACGCCATCCTTCTTGCATCAGAAGGTATGGATTGTGATGAATATTAGGGAAGAATACCGCATCCAAATACACGTCCATTAAGTTATGAAAATCGGCATCATTTTGACTTGATATCGGGTAAAGGGTTTTGTCTGGATATGTCATGGCATTCAAATAAGTATTAAGGGAACCCTTTGCAAGTTCTACAAAAGGATCTTTGAGAGGAAACTTACGAGACCCGCATAGCACAGAGTGCTCAATAATATGAGGTACCCCTGTACTATCTGGTGGTGGGGTCCTAAATCCAATTCCAAAACTCTTATGTTCATCACCATTTTGTATATAAAGTACTTTTGCCTTTGTTTGATTATGGCTGTACAAATAAACCGTTCCGTCAATCTCTTTGACATAGGTTTGCATGTCTAGAGAATAACCTCTAATTTGTTTTTGATCCATAGTGCTCTCCTTTTTTAGTTTCTGTCTCTTTAATTATAGAGCGTTGTTTATTTTTTGTCTACTTTACACTTTCTAATTCTCGCAAATGACTTATGGTTGTAAAGACAATCCCTTCATCTTGCATATAAGGTATCATCTCCTTAATAGCAGCCGCAGTAGGCTCTCCCTTATAGGTGCCGACATGTCCAATACCAATCGCAACACCATTTTGTTTTGATAACGTCACTAACTCTCTTAGTTTTTCTTTAACATGTTCTTTAGAGGGTTGGTTATCTAAAAAGACACTTCTCTTATAGAAGGGAACCCCGTATTCTTCACTGAGCCTTCCTGAAAGTTTTGTATCTGATGTGCCACTATCTACAAAATAAAACTGTTTTTCTTTAGCAAATTCCATTAACGCTGAGACAATAACCTCATTAGTCATTGCCTTAGAGCCCATGTGGTTATTCATCCCTACAGCATAGGGGATATCTAGGTAAGCCTTATCCAAAATAGAAAGCACCTTATCTCTATTCATACCTACTGTAATCCCCATAGGTCCTAACCAACTTGGTTTTCCTGTAATAGGCTCTAAAGGTACATGTAATATCACCTCTTTGCCTGCATCATGAAGCGCTCTAGCTTCATCTACTGCACTAGGCATCCCTGGAATAACAGCGCCAGTCAAAGGAATGGGCATTTCAAGCATTTGTTTTGTTCCCTTCATGCCATTTCCAAAATCATCAATAATCAGTACAACATAATGTTCCTGTGCCCACAACTGAGTTACGCCTATCAAAAAGCTTACTATAATTATCATTAGTTTTTTCATTTTGCCATCTCCTTTATCAGTAAGCTTAGTATGCACGTGTCATCAAAAAAAAATAACACTTGTAGGCTACAAGTGTTATTTAAAATACTATTTATTTATCGGATGCCAAAAACTTTTCTCTGCATTCCCATGAACAGAAGAAATGTTCTACACCATCTTTTACAATACGATAGGCATCTTTTTTCTCAAGTTCATTACCACAGATCAAATCTTTTACTTTTTCCACCTCAATTATTGGGGCAGTACTTGTTAGATCTCCTACTACAGCGCCGTCTTTTTCAATGACTTTTACTTCGCCATTAACAATAGAAATCCCTTTGATATTTGGATTATCTTTATGCATCTTCATTACTTTTCTAATCTTTAACATATACTTCACTAAATTAAATAAGCTTAGTAGCATTAAGATTAAAAAAACATTTAAAATCAAATCAAATCCCAATCTTTTCACCTTCTTGCTTTAAAGTATGACTAGTATACCCTATATTTATGAAGTTATTTTGAACAAATTATACTTATTTATTTATTTTTTGGAATGCCCTAGCGATATCATTGATAATATCATTAACATTCTCAATACCAACACTTAATCGAATAAGTGTTGGGCTAATACCACATGCCACTAAGTCTTCATCGCTCATTTGACGATGTGTTGAACTTGCTGGATGAAGTACCGCTGTTCTTGCGTCAGCTACGTGTACGACGATACTTGCAAGCTCTAAGCTATCCATAAAACGTATTGCCTCGTCTCTTGACCCTTTAATATTAAAAGAAACAACACCACTTGCACCAAGTGGTAAATAACGTGTTGCCTTTTCATATTGTGGGTGATCTTCTAATAATGGATAATTCACAGATTCAACAGCTTCATGCTGCGCCAAATAGTTTGCAACCGCCAATGCATTACTTGAATGTCTCTCCATACGTAGATGAAGTGTTTCCAACCCAAGATTTGTTAAGAACGCATGTTGTGGACTAAGGTAATTCCCCATATCACGTATAAACTGAACGCGCGCTTTTGTAATATAAGCTTGCTCCTTAAAATCACTTGTATAGGTAACCCCATGATACGATGCATCTGGCTCTGTAAAGCTAGGGAACTTACCATTTGTATAATCGAACTTCCCACCATCTACAATGACGCCGCCTACACTAGTTGCATGTCCATCCATATACTTTGTCGTTGAATGAATAACAATATCTGCTCCATGTTCAAAAGGTCTACAAAGGTATGGTGTTGCAAAGGTATTATCTACAATCAGTGGTACGCCATATGTATGTGCAATCTCCGCCCAACGGGTAATATCTAAGACAACAAGAGACGGATTAGCAATTGTTTCGCCAAAGAATGCTTTTGTATTAGGTCTTACAAGTGCTGCAATCTCCTCATCTGTTGCATCTGGCCCCACGAAGCTTACTTCTATTCCCATTTTTTTGAGGGTAATCGCAAACAGGTTGTAGGTGCCACCATAGATTGTACTTAGTGCAATAAAATGATCTCCTGCTTCACATACATTCATCACAGAAACCATAGATGCTGCTTGTCCTGAAGAGGTACAGAGTGCCCCAACACCACCTTCAAGGGCCGCAATCTTCGTTTCAAGTGCCTCTACGGTAGGATTACTAATGCGTGAATACATATGCCCTGGAACTGATAAGTCAAATAGTTTTGCCACATGCTCTGTCGAATCATATTTATACGTTGTACTTTGGTAAATTGGAAGCACTCTTGGCTCTCCATTTTTAGGTTCATACCCTGCTTGAATTAACTTGGTTTCAATTTGCCATTCTTTATTCATAAAATCTCCTCACTCCCCATTTGGATTAGATTAAATATACTTTAAGAAATCTTTATCTTCTGTATTTTTTTCAAAATCATCTTCTTCATATTCCTCTGATTCTTGCTCATCGGCTTCTTCATCTTCTTCGCCAGATTCAGCCATTTTAAGCTCTTCTGCTGCTTTTATATGGTCTGTAAAAATCTTTTGTAAGAAACATGAAGCAACACCCATCGTAATAACAGGTAACATTATAAGAAGTAATGGTACTGTCGTTACTAAATAGTTTATAGCAAATAATGATAATACAATCAGACCACTTGTTACAATATGCCTATGAGATAATACAACTGCTGTTAAAAAGACCCCTCTAACTGTCATATGGAATCTTGAAAGTATCGCAAAAGCATATAAAGTAATCACTGTTACTTCTACTGTTAAAAACAATGCAATGGCTGCTATATAAATTGGCGCTCCTTCAGGATACCCATTGAGAATAAACATATAAAGTCCACAGCTTAACCATAAAGCACCTAATATCAACGTAATTGGAATAGATTGTTTAAAGTTTTCTTTAAAGCTCTTAAAGAAGTCCTTGGTTAAATAACAATCCTCATCCCTCACCTTCTTGCCATACACATAAAACACAGCTGTTGTTGATGCACCAATTGTCACAATTGGTAAACAACATAATAACCAATAAACCGATAAAATCATAGCATCAGCAATTTCTGTACCTACGCGATACACGGGTCCATCTAAACTAAAAATCTTCACTGCAACGCCTCCTTATGATGCAAATTTTTTGTGTAGTACTAGTATACTATATAATCTATCTTTACACAAATACTCCTTAGGTATATCTAGCTAATTTCTTATTAAGAATAAACGTTATATATGTAGAAAAAATATAATTTTAAAAATTAATGAAAATTGTATTGAAATTTATTTTTATTAATGTATAATTATACATAAATTATTATATATATGAATTGGAGGGTTTATTATGAAAGAAAAAGTTGTATTAGCATACTCAGGGGGTTTAGACACATCTGTTATTATTCCGTGGTTAAAAGAAAACTATGATTTTGATGTTATTGCTGTTTGTATTAATGTTGGCCAAGACGCTGAATTAGTAGGTCTTGAAGAACGTGCACTTAGTATGGGGGTTAGTAAAGTTTATGTTGAAAACGTCAAAGACGAATTTATGTCTGAATATGTGTTCCCAATGATTCAATCAGGTGCTATTTATGAATCAAAGTATTATCTTGGAACATCTATTGCACGTGCAGTGATTGCTAAAACTTTAGTGAAGGTAGCTTTACAAGAAGGTGCAACTGCTATTTGTCATGGATGTACCGGAAAAGGGAATGATCAAATCCGCTTTGAACTTGGTATCGCCGCACTTGCACCACATATTAAAGTGATTGCACCTTGGCGTATATGGGATATTTCATCTCGTGAAGAAGAAATTGCTTACTTAGAAGAACGTGGTCTTCCAGTCCCAATGAAAAAAGAAGATAGTTATAGTCGTGACCGTAATATGTGGCATATTTCACACGAAGGTCTTGAACTTGAAGATCCATGGGTAGCTCCAAACTACGAAACGCTATTAAAACTTGGGGTTTCTCCTGAACAAGCACCAGATGAACCAACAATCATTACACTTGATTTTGAAAAAGGAATGCCTACAAAACTTAATGGCATCGAGATGTCACCATCTGATCTTCTTGAAAAACTTAATGAGCTTGGCGGCGCAAACGGTGTTGGTATCGAAGATATTGTTGAAAACCGCGTCGTAGGTATGAAATCTCGTGGTGTGTATGAAACACCAGGTGGTACCATTCTTTACAAAGCTCATGAAGAACTTGAGCATTTAACACTCGACCGCGAAACTTACCGTTTTAAACAAAATGTTGCATTAGAATATGCAGATCTTATTTATAATGGCAAATGGTTTACACCACTCAGAGAAGCGCTTGGGGCATTTGTCACAAGTACCCAAGAAGTTGTAACAGGTTCTGTCAAACTCAAACTCTACAAAGGAAATATTATTCCACAAGGCAGTCAATCACCTTATTCTCTTTATAGCGAAAACCTTGCAAGCTTTACAACAGGTGACCTTTACGACCACAAAGATGCTGGCGGCTTCATCAACCTTTATGGACTTCCACTTAAAGTGCGTGCACTTATGATGGCAGACAACAAAAAATAAGGAGGTACTTATGAAATTATGGGGTGGGCGTTTTGCCAAAGAAACAGACACACTAACCGATCACTTTAACTCTTCAATCTCTTTTGACCAGAGACTGTATAAACATGATATTTTAGGAAGCTGTGCACATGTTCAGATGTTAGCCAAACAAGCTATTATTTCTACTGAGGATGCAACGCTTATCAACCAAGGTCTCTTACTCCTTTTAGAAGATATTGAAGCAGGTACGGTATCATTTGACCTCCATGCAGAAGATATCCATATGAATGTAGAAACACTTTTGATTCAGCGTATCGGACCTGTTGCAAAAAAAATGCATACTGGTCGTAGTCGTAATGACCAAGTTGCTCTTGATATGAGACTGTACGTCATGGAACAACTTGGTACACTTCAAGACATGTTAGTTCATTTGATGGAGACGATTGTCTCTATCGCCGCTACACATACTGAGACGATCATGCCAGGCTATACACATCTCCAACGTGCGCAACCGATTACTTTTGCCCATCATATGATGGCTTACTTTGAAATGTTTAAAAGGGACTATTTAAAACTAAGCTTTGCTAAAGATATGGCTAATACGCTTCCTCTTGGAAGCGGTGCTTTAGCCACAACTACCTATCCTCTTGATAGAGACTTTGTAGCACAAGCTCTTAATTTTGATACTGTATGTGAAAACAGTATTGACGGTGTTTCTGATCGTGATTTTTGTTTAGATACACTCTATACCACCTCTTTACTGATGACACATCTTAGCAGATTAAGTGAAGAAATCATCCTTTGGAGTTCTCATGAATTCCATTTTGTAGAACTTGATGATGCCTACAGTACAGGTAGTTCTATCATGCCTCAAAAGAAAAACCCAGATATTGCAGAACTTGTAAGAGGTAAATCTGGGCGTGTATTTGGAAATCTCATGGGGTTACTCACAACAATGAAAGGACTCCCTCTCGCTTACAACAAAGATATGCAAGAGGACAAAGAATGTGTATTTGATAGTTTAGATACACTCCAAATGTGTCTCCCTATCTTTACTAAGATGTTAGAGACTATGCGAGTTTGTAAAGATTCTATGTATCAAGCTGCTTCTGGTGGTTTTACCAATGCGACAGATGCCGCGGATTACCTTGTCAAAAAAGGTCTTGCCTTTAGGGATGCCCATGCTATTATTGGTAAGCTAGTCCTGTATTGCAGCGAACACAAAACAGATCTGGAGCGCCTAGACCTTGCAACATATCAAGCTATTGATCCTATATTTGATGAGAGTATTTATGATGCGATTTCCTTAAGTACATGTGTAGAGGAACGCAAAGTAAAAGGTGGCCCAAGCCCAAAGGCTGTTGCCACCCATCTTAATCATGCGCAGCAGTTTTTGGCTACTTTGCAAAATAATTAAAAATTTCTATTTCAAAATATGCTATGAGTCTAATATGCCTATACAGCTTTGGTTGCTGTATAGGCATATTTATTTGCCAACTATAATATAGCTTCATAGCGTCTCTACGTGTCTGAGATTGATAAAATCGCCGTATGAACACTTCAGGTGTCCACTCATCAAAATCTTCTTCACAGGCCTTATCAACCGTTGCTGCAACCTCTAGCCAACATGCATCATAGTCATGTAAGCCTCCAAAGCAAGCTATCATAGTCTCCTTATCCACCACAACTCTAATCTTAGGATATAATGCATAAAGCACATTACGGTAACTTCCTATAGGTGGAATAATGGCCATGTCGATAGACTGAAATTTTTGTTTGAAATATTTATAAAAATCTTGTTGTTTGAGCGAAGGAATTCTGCCTAGTTCCTGTAACATTAAGCTGTCATAAATCAGTATTTGCCTATTTTTTTCATCGATACAAATCTTGATTTTCAACAAACTGTCACCTCTCTTATCCAAGAGTATAGACACTTTGTTATATTTTCTATACTTGATTAACTTACTTTACTATTAGCAAGCATCAATTTAATGCGATTTTCCTGGTTCACTTTACTCTCAGACGGATCAAAATCAATTGCTGTGATGTTTGCTTCTGGATAATGCTCTTTGATTTTACGGACCATACCCTTTCCGACAATATGATTGGGCAGACATCCAAAAGGCTGTGCACATACGATATTGCTTACTCCTTGGTGGATGAGTTCAACCATTTCTGCAGTTAGAAGCCAACCCTCTCCCATTTTGACCCCTAGTCCAATATATTGCTGCCCTAGCCGCTTTACTTCTTCAAACTCTGTAGGTGCTCTAAAAACACCATGTTCTCTTATAACGCTTATCATTCGCTGCTGTTCTTTATTCATATAACGATACCCTATACGTGCAAATACCCCACCCATAGATTTTTTTCCATAAAGGTCCAGATCCACACTGGTATGATTGAGGCAATACATCACAAAGTCTGATACCCCAGACATCACAACCTCTGCGCCCTCTTGTAGCAAATAATCTTCTAGGAAATTATTCCCTAGCGGTGAATACTTCATATAAATTTCACCTACAATACCCACTTTAGGTTTAGGTACAAGTATTCTTTCTAAGGTTTCAAAATCTCCCACTATACGTCGATACATTTGCTGAGTATGTAAAAAGCTTGGCTTATGAGACCACGTAGCTAGTGTGTCAATCCAATAATCTATTTTAAGCTGGGTCTCTCCCCTAACTTTTTCATAAGGTTTACATTGATTTCCGAGAAGCATTAACAAATCGCCATAAAACATTGCCACCACTAGCTTTAAGGCAAGTCCTATTGTTATTTTAAATCCAGGGTGATCTTCTAATCCACTTAAGTTAGCCGAAACAACTGGAACATACTCCATATGACTGTTTTTAAGTGCTTTCCTAATAAGATGAATATAGTTTGACGCACGACACCCCCCCCCTGTTTGGGTCATGATTAGCGCTGTCTTATGTGGGTCATATCCCCCTGTTTTTAATGTATGTAACATTTGTCCTACCACAAGCATTGCTGGATAACAAATATCATTATGGGTCATTTTCAGCCCTTCTTGTACGATTTCTGCCCTATTCCCTTCACAAAAAACAAGCTGGTACCCATAATCTTTCATAATTTTGGACACAATCTTAAAATGAATAGGCAGCATATCAGGCGCTAAAATAGTGTAGTCTTTTTTCATAGCTTTTGTAAATCTAACATAGTCCTTTTCACACTTGTCATTCATTGTCTCTCCCTACTTCCTGAAGCACTTGCAAACATGCTTCTAATTCTTATTTTAGCAGCACCCAAATTGCTTGTTTCATCAATTTTAAGTTGTGTATACATCCTATCACTCTGTTGTAATAAGTCTTTGACTTCGTCAGCAGTAATAGCATCTGTACCACAGCCAAATGAAACAAGATGAATCATTTCCATATCTGCATGACTGGCAACGTATTCTGCAGCGCAGTACAGCCTTGCTTGATAGGTCCATTGATTAAGTACTTTGACCTTTGGCTTGCAATGGGGTGTATAGAGACAATCTTCGCTGATGACAACTGCACCTAAACTACCAATAAGCTGATCAATCCCATGATTAATTTCAGGATCAATATGATAAGGTCTTCCGGCTAAGACCACTATGGGTAGTTGATGGTCTCTTGCATAACACATTGCTTTTTTGCCCTCCTCCCTAACCTCTGCTTTATAGGTTTCTAACGCCCCTTTTGCAACTTTGAGTGCCTGTGAGATTTGACTACGTGTAAAGTCTCCAAACATTGTACGCATCACTTGTTGCATGGTTTTTATAAACGTCTTTTCGTGATTCAGTGTGATATAGGGCTGTATAAATTGTATCTTACTAAGTTCTTCAATATTAGAATTTAATAATTCCGGATAGTAGGCAACCACAGGACAATTAAAGCAATTATCTGCGATACCCTCTTCTAAATTATAGCTCATACAAGGATAAAATATATGTGTTACACCTTGTTCAATAAGGTTAATCACATGACCATGGGCGAGTTTTGCTGGATAGCATACGGTATCTGAAGGGATAGAGTGCTGTCCTTTGGCATACAGTTTTTTGTTAGAAGTATCTGATAATACAACACCTATTCCAAGTGTTTCGAAAAAGGCCGTCCAAAAAGGAAGCAGTTCATACATATTCATGACAAGAGGGATCCCCACTACTTTTTGCAGAGTCTTATCCGATCCTAATGCACGCAATTTATGATATTTATAAGCATACAGATTAGGTAATGCTGCTTTAGCCTCTTTTTGCTGTGGTCTTTCACAGCGATTGCCAGAAATAAACATTCGCTTGTCGTTAAATTTATTGATAATAAGGTTGCAGTGATTTGAACATAATTGGCACCTCTTCACGCTTGATTCATGCTTGAAATCCATCAAATCCTGCCTTGAGATCAAATGAGATTGCTCCTGACTATGTTGCTGTGCATAGAGTGCAACGCCAAATGCCCCCATTAAGCCCGCTATATTAGGTCGTGTGACCTCTCTCCCTAATTCCAGTTCTAAGGCCCTTAGTATCGCATCATTATAAAGAGTCCCTCCTTGAACAACAATATGTTCGCCTAGTTCTGATAAATCATGTGCTCTTATCACTTTATAAAGTGCATTCTTGACAACACTTATTGCAAGCCCAGATGAAACATCACCTAATGATGCACCATCTTTTTGTGCTTCTTTTACGGAGGAATTCATAAACACCGTACACCTTGAGCCTAAATCAACAGGATGTTTTGCAGCCAAGGCTAATTGAACAAACTCCTCCACACTACATCCCATCTGCCTTGCAAAAGTCTCAATAAACGAACCACACCCAGACGAACAGGCTTCATTCAAAATAATGTTTTCGATTTTTCCTTGATCAAGTTTGAAGCACTTGATGTCTTGCCCTCCTATGTCCAATATAAAAGTAACATTAGGCTTAAAATATTGTGCTGCTGTTAAATGTGCGACCGTCTCTACAATACCAAAATCCATATTAAAGCCACTACGAATAAGCTCCTCACCATAACCTGTTACACCCGTGCTTACAATTTTAACACTCTCACCACACAACTCATAAATCACCTTAAGTTGTTCTTTGACAACTTCAACAGGATTTCCTTTATTAGAAGCATAATATTGATAAAGGATACGATGACCTTCATCCATCAAGATCATCTTAGTCGTCGTACTACCCGCGTCAATTCCTAGATAAGCCTTTCCACTATAGGCTTCAATCGGATAAGTCAAAATATCTTGCTCATGATGTCTCCTTAGCCATTTATAATAACTCTCTTGATTTTCGAATAACGGCGTCAATCGATTGTTTTTTTCTTGTTCTGTATCCCTCTTTGAAATAAGTTTTTGAAGTGTATCATAAGTATAACACTGTTCTTTTTCTTGGGAATACAATGCACATCCAAGGGCTACAAAGTATTGCCCTTCTGCCGGGAAAACAGCTGAAGTCTCATCTAATTTCAGTGTTTTAATGAAACGCTTTCTCAGTCCTTTGTAATAGTGTAATGGTCCCCCTAAAAACATAATACGACCTTTTATTTTACGCCCCTGTGCAAGCCCTGTTATGGTTTGATCCACTACAGCCTGAAAAATACTTGCGCTTAAATCCACCTTACTTGCACCTTGATTAAGTAGCGGCTGTATATCCGATTTTGCGAAAACCCCACATCGTGATGCAATTTGATAAATATTTTCACTTTGTAGGCTGAGCTCGTCTAACATTTGTGTAGACACGTCCATGAGCGACGCCATTTGATCAATAAATGCCCCTGTCCCCCCTGCACAAGTTGAATTCATACGTTCTTCAAGCCCACCCGTTAAATAAATAATTTTAGCATCTTCACCGCCTAATTCAATCACAACATCTGTATTCCAGTTTTCTCTTTTGAGTTTATAGGTTGTGGCGTAAACTTCTTGTACAAAAGGAATTCCTGTCTGTTTTGAAATGCCATATCCTGCCGAACCTGTTATACACACTTTAACTTGTTTTTTTTCAAGTATCGGTTGTAAGTTAATAATTTCTTCTACTAACTTCTCCTTTATTTTTGAATAGTGCCTATCATAACTCTGATAAATCATTTCTTGATCTTGATTTAAGAGTACAAGCTTTAAAGTTGTTGAGCCTGCATCTATCCCTAACTGATAACACATAATAGCCTCCCCAAAAAACATAATAACCTGTTTCTGTATATTATATATATTTAAATTATTCATCGTTTTAGTACTTTTTATTTTATCAAAAAAAGAAGCACTTCTTCAAGTGCTTCTTTGAGAAATATCTTAAACCTAATCCTTTAGGCGACTTGTTGGTACTATTTCCCATAAACTAATCCCTAACGGAGGGACTTTTATGGCTATGCTCTGATCTTTATGATTCCAAGGAATAGCCTCGGATTGGCATAAGTTATTAGTGATCCCACTTCCTCCAAAACAAGTTGCATCACTTGTTAAAATCTCCTGATAAACCCCTTGCTTTGGAACACCTATTCGATACTCTTCCCATGTTTCAGGTGTAAAATTAACCACAACGAGCATAGTGTCTTTTTCTTTTTTTCCTCTTCTTACAAAAGAGATAATACTTTGCTCCTTATTATTACATTCAATCCACTCAAATCCAGCATAGCTATCCTCTACTTCCCACAAACTTTTACGAGAACGGTATAAATCATTCAGTGTCTTTACAAAATACTGCATCTGTCTATGTAAATCATATTGAAGTAATCCCCAGTCAAGCTCTACTTTTTCATTCCATTCAGTCGTTTGTGCAAACTCGTCTCCCATAAATAACATCTTCTTACCAGGATGAGTATACATATAACCATATGCCGCTCTTAGATTAGCAAACTTTTGCCACTCATCCCCCGGCATTTTATAAATCATAGAACTTTTTCCATGTACCACCTCATCATGAGACAGTGCTTGAATGAAGTTTTCACTAAAAGCATACATCAAGCTAAAGGTTATTTTTTCATGATGGTATTTTCTGAAGAAAGGATCTTGTTTCATATAAGATAAAAAGTCATTCATCCATCCCATATTCCATTTAAATCCAAACCCTAATCCACCTCTTTCAACAGGTTTTGTGACCCCCTCCCAAGAAGTAGACTCTTCAGCAATCATTAGCACGCCTTGATAACGACTATAGACCACGCTATTAAGTCTTTTAATAAATTCTACTGCCTCTAGATTCTCCCGACCACCGTATTGATTAGGTATATAGTTGCCACCTTCTCTCCCATAGTCTAGATACAACATAGAGGCCACTGCATCCACTCTCAAACCATCAATATGGTACCTATCAAACCAAGAAAGCGCACTTGCCATCAGGAACAAACTTACTTCATTTCTTCCAAAATTAAAAATCAGCGTTCCCCACTGTGGATGTTCCCCTTGTAAAGGATGTGCATGCTCATACAGTGCTGTCCCATCAAATTTTTCCAGACTAAATGCATCTTTTGGAAAATGCGCTGGCACCCAATCCAATATGACGCCTATGTTTTTGCGGTGCATGGTCTCTACAAAGTATCTAAAATCATCTGGCGTTCCATAGCGACTTGTTGGGGCAAAATACCCTGTAACTTGATATCCCCAAGACCCATCAAAGGGATGCTCCATAACGCCCATAAGTTCCACATGGGTATAACGCATCTCCATCACATATTCACTTAAACTATCTGCTAACTCTCTATAGGTATAAAACTCACCATTCGGATGTTTTTTCCAAGATCCCGCGTGAATTTCATAAATACATACCGCTTCGTTGTACGGTGTTCTTTTTTCTCTTTTCTTCATCCACCTGGAATCTTTCCACTTGTACTTGTCTAGGTCAAATATCTTGGATGCCGTATGTGGCCTAAGCTCACTCCATACTGCATAGGGATCTGCTTTATAGAGTAATTTGTTCTCACGATCTTTTAGTTCAAATTTGTAGGTATCCCCTTCCCTAAGTCCTGGTACAAATAATTCCCATATCCCATTAGAAGGAATCAACCTCATGGGGTGACGTCTACCATCCCAGTTATTAAATTCTCCTATCACACTGACACGCTTAGCTGCTGGTGCCCAAATAGCAAAGTTTATTCCTTCAATCCCATCAATTGTTGTAAAATGTGCGCCAAGCTTATTATAGATTTCATAATCAGTTCCTTCACCAAATAAATATAAATCTAACTCTCCAAATCTTGATTGGAACTGATAAGGATCAATATAAGACCACTTCTCGCCTTCTTCACTCACACACTCTAATTCATATTGAAAAGTTTTTTGTCTTCTTCCCATACTTCCTTCAAACAAGCCATCGCCTTTATGTTCTAAAACATATTTTTTTGTAGCATCTTCTAGGTGTATGGCAGTCATGCTTTTTGCTGTTGGACAATAAGCTCTTACAACTTGTTTTTTCTTATCTTCAACGTCCACACAATGCATCCCTAAATAATCATGCGGATTGGTATAATCGCCGCTTAATATTCTATTTATCATTTCCACTTAGTCAACCCCCTTTGATACTATATTAATACTAAGTAAATTGAATTACAATAAAATAATCCATTTTTTTACATTTTAATAATGTTTTGCCTTGCAAAGCTCATAAAAATTGTATATTCTTAATATAAGCATAATGAAAAGGAGACATATAATGAATCAAAAACAATCTGCAATTTTCTCAGGAATTGCGTATTCCTATATTACTTTTATAGACGAATATTTAAGCGTCCTCAAAAACCCAATGGTTCGTTCATTCGAATACCTTGACGAAGATATCTCTAACATATTGAATGAAATGAAAACATTATTTGGGTCATTACCAAACTTAGTAGGTGCCGGAAGCGATTTTAAAGAAGCTTACGCCAAACAATTGGTGAGCTACCGCACAACTCTAGAAGACAAATACCGTATATTATCGGCTTACAAACGTGAGTTACAACATCTGAGTTCTCTTCGTAACCTAACTCATGCGGCGCAGTCAGCAGATCTTACAGAATTCGGTGTATCTATCGAAGATGCCGATACCATTGATTTCGCACAAATTGCAAAAGATACGGCAACATTTGTTTTTGCAACAACTCATAAGCGTGATCGTCAGATTAGAGCTTCTGCTGTTTTGCCTCATGTTCCAATGCGCATGACCAAAGCAAGCTTTTTGGACTACGTTGAAAAAAGTTTATTTAAAATTTCAATAGAGGATAACCCTGAAAGTGCAGAACTTCTTATTTCTGTTTTAAAACAATTATTAGATGGTAAACACTGCCTTGGTTACGGACAAGCCTTCTCTGACATCGCACTTTCTCTAGAAGACATCAAAGCCATCTCTGATGTAGAAACATTTTTCGAAGAAGCAGATCTTCTTAACGAGACACTAGACTTTACATTAGATGTCTTAACACACCTGTATAACATGATTTGTAGCTTTGGAAACCTTCTTATATTTGATGGGTTGACCTTTGAAACACTTACAGACATGCATGTCAGCTTCTACGATTTATATTGTAGTATCCAAAACATACTCTCTCAAGCAGAAGACTCTGAAGTATTCCTTGAGACATTACCTGAGCGCGTATCTATTATAAGAGAAGATCTCCACAAAGCCTACATTAAAGCGTGTAAACAAAAGGATATTGATCCCTTATTCACACTTATCCAAACTTACTTAATGATGGACATTTCTTATGTTTTCGGCTTTGATGCCTCAGAGCATGAGCCCTATTCTTTTGAGGTCAACCAAATTTTTAAGGATTTCTTAGGTGAACTCAAAGAATATCTTATGATTACACCAAGTGAAGAACGTAAGCTACGTATGCAATACTTTATGTCTGTACTTCCTTTCTTCATGAATGAAAATACGCTTCAATCCTATATTACTCATGGCTTTAGTACTTCTACAAATCCAAAACGCAATCTGTTAACAGCTATCTACCTTACTAATATCTTAGAAGAAGGTGGCTACTTCGAAGCAGTGGATCAGCTTACCCAAGAACACTACCATGAAGAAGCCCATCACCATAGTTGCGGATGTAATCATGATGATCCTCATCACGTTTGTGAGTGCAATCATGATGATCCTAACCATGATTGTCAGTGTGGTCACCACCACGAATAATAGCCTATTCAAGAGCCTCGAACATAGTTCGTGGCTCTTTTGTATAGGCTACATTATTATAGTTAATTTAACTAGTTTTTCAATTGACATGGCCTATATAATATGATATTATTTAATGTTTTGTTTATGGAACAAGTGTGGTATAATAGATAGAGATCCTTATAACACACCTAGGAGGTGAATTAAAATGTTTAAAATTGGTGATCGTGTTGTATACCCCCGAAGAGGCTGTGGTGTTATCGAAACTATCGAAGAACGCACAATACTTGATAAGCCTCAAGAATATATCATTGTTAAAATATTTGATGGTAATATGACGATTATGTTACCTACAAATATGTCTGCTCAATCTCACTTTAGATTACTCAGCGATTCTGATACGGCAAATGCAGCCTTAGAAAGCCTCACTGAAACATCAACTCCCCCAGCAGAAACAATCGCAAGTAAACAAAGACTCAAAGACAATATGGCTAAAATCACTGCGGGCTCACTCATGGAATATGCCGAGGTCGTAAGAGACTTAACCCATATCCACAAACTTAAACCTCTAAATTCTGGAGAACGTAATATTTTAGTCAGTGCTCGTAAATTCTTTGTAGATGAAATTAGCCTTATTAAGGATATTTCCAAAACCGAAGTCGACCATATGATTGATACACTCGTTAACTAAAACAAGAGAGAACTTAGACACACTAAGATCTCTCTTGTTTTTTTAGTCATATATTTTGATTCCTACGAGTTCCATAAGATACTTAGCATTCGTAGTGGTTGAAGGGCCTGCTTTTAAGGTATAGTCAAATCGAATGGCCCCTTCCTCATAGTACTCTGTGAAGTGGTAATTAGAAATACCCCTCTGTTCACTGAGCTGACAAAGCTCTAAATCATGAGTCGTAATGCCGCCTATTACACTATGCTTCTTTAGTTCTAAGAGAATACTCTTAGCCCCTATAATACGATCTTTAGAATTTGTACCTCTGAAAATTTCATCTATAAGACAAATACATTGCTTATGGTTTTGAATACCCTCTAACATTTGTTTGATACGGGTTAATTCTGCATAGAAGGTTGATATTCCATCTTGTAAATTATCTTTAATTCGCATAGAAGTATAAACATTCAAATAAGATGCACTCATATTTTTTGCCATAACAGGTGCCCCACTATACGCCAAAATAAGATTAATCCCTATTGTTCTTAAAAAGGTTGTTTTGCCAGACATATTCGACCCTGTAATAATCAAAACCTCATTTTCAACTTTTAGATGGTTAGAAACTCTTTTCTCCTTTTCAATAAGAGGATGACCAAGAGCTACAGCCTCTAAATAATTCTCTTTTTCCTCTATTAAAGGGAAACAAACCACGTCTTCAATCTGCCCTAATACAGCCAAACTCACTAAACTTTCTAAATCACCAATTGCTTCTAACCAACTTTCTAAATAGACACCATACTGAGTACGCCACGCTTCCATTTGGAGTATCGTCTTATAATCCCAAAACCACACAGCATTAAGTGGAATAGCTAGAAGTGGCTGCAATGTCATATGGGACCTATTACATAAATGTTCTAATTGTTTAAGGCCTACTACACTCCCACTCTTTGTATCATTTAATACTTTTTGCAACTGCACTAAATAGGGACTATTAAATTGCCCCTCATTAATAAGCCTCATCATTTCACTGTAGCTCCCTAATTGATGCTCAGTTTCTCTCATGGTTGTTAATACGCTTTGTATGCGCCCAAAAGCTAACACATAACTCCCATACATCATAATCATGACAAGTACGCTCAGACCTATTAGAGGCATCGCATCTAATAAAATCCCTAAGCCTAGTATTATGACATTGACTATCGGAACTCCCCGTACTAAGGCACTGTATTGGCATAGCCGCTCCCACGCTCCATCCGTCTTCATATAACAAAGAAGGCTCTTTGGCTCAGTTACTCTTTTTTTATGTTCTGCCCCTGCACATTGCAATGCTTTACAAAAATCAAACTGATGCAGTAACTCTTTTACAGCTTGTTGCCTGCTACTAATCTCATCAACATAGCTATACTTTCCTAATAAAGCTTCGGCTAAGTGTTTTCTGCCATGCCATGTATGGGTGGTATTGATTTTCTGAAAAAGTGATTTAGGTCCTACAATATCTAAATCCAAAGCATAGGGATGGTCAAAATCCATCCACTCTTCTCCAATATCTTCAAATCCTTGCCACTCATTTGACATTCTTTGTAAATATCTCCTGGTGACTGTAATCTGCATTTCTAATGACTTGATCTTAGTTCTTAACTGCGCATGCCATAGGACCAACCCACAAAAACAAGCATAGGCCAGTATGGTTATAACATACTGGCCTACATTTTGGTGAGTTGTGACAGTCCAATAAGTAAGCCCTAACGCCAATACAATACCTACCAGTCTTAAATTGGCAATTATATTATATGTCTTTTGATACGCTTTCACTTCAATCTGTGCTTTTGAAATAATCTCTTCAAACTGCTCACACTTCATCTTATCACCACTATTCTATTTTCTAAATACAATATGTTCCTCATCCATCTCATCTACAATAGCCAATGAGTAAACGTCCATGCCCTCCTCACGGAGTTCATCCCCGCCTTTTTGGAATCCTTTTTCAATGGCAATACCTGCACCAACAAGTGTTGCACCACCCTGCTCTACAATATCACCTAACCCTACTAATGCTTTACCATTTGCTAAGAAATCATCAATTAATAAAATACGATCATCTGGATTAATAAAGCGCTTTCCTACTCTAATGATATAGCTCTTCCCTTTTGTGTAAGAATGTACTTCACTTGTATAAGTCTCACCATCTAAATTTTTTGATTCTGTCTTTTTTGCAAACACTACTGGTACATTAAAATGTTGGGCTACAATACACGCAATACCAATACCTGAAGCTTCTATTGTTAAAATTTTAGTGATATTTTTATCTCCAAAATACTCTTTGAACGCTTTTCCCATCTCATTGAATAACTCAATATCCATTTGGTGGTTGAGGAATGTATCCACTTTTAATACGCCGCCTTCTTTAACACGACCTTCAGTTAATATTTTTTGCTTGAGTAATTCCATAATTCTCGTCCTCTCTTGTCTATAATTGTTCCCATTATACTTCATCTGTCCTATATTTGCAAATAAGTTGATAATCTTGCTTGGTATCCATATCTTGAAGTTCTATTTCCCTTTGGACTTCATACGTCCAAACATCATCAGGATTTTGCTTGATAATCTTGCGTCCACCACGATCACCTACCAAATTTAACAGCTGGTCTTTGTAATGTGCTGCAAAAAGAGTTGGATTTCCCACCCCCCCTTTAAAGCTTACACACCCAATGCCACTACCTGAGTGTTCAAATCCTTTGATGAACCTTTCCAGTGTATAAAAAGATAGTAGGGGTTGATCCCCTACTATAAATAAATATGCATCTGCTTGGGTACTTGAGATAAGCCCTAAACGAACAGAATGGCTCATCCCTAGTTGTTGCTCTTTATTAATTACAATACAGCTATCTTCTAAGACATCACCGATCAATGCCCTTACTTGTTCTGTAGTCACCAGAGTAATCTGATTAAATGGATACTTCTTGACTTTATCTAATGTATGACCAATCACAGTCTTTCCATCTAGTTCCACAAGTAATTTATTTTCACCAAACCGGCTACTTAATCCTGCTGCTAATACAATACAATTAATTTTCACAACCCATCATTCCCAGCTTTACTTTTTCTGCAGTAATAGGCAATGTACGTACATTGACACCAGATGCATTAAATACCGCATGAGCAAGTGCTGGACAAGGTGTATTAATAACAACTTCTCCTATAGATTTTGCACCAAATGGTCCTGTTGGCTCATAGCTACTTTCAAAAGCTACACGGATACGACCCACATCTAATCTTGTAGGTATTTTGTATTGCATAAAGTTATTGTTTACCATTTTACCCACTTGATTATAAGTAATATCTTCGTAAAGGGCCATTCCAATCCCTTGAGCAATACCACCTTCTGCTTGAATCGTTGCTAATCCTGGGTTAATGACTGTTCCACAATCGACTACGCCAACATAGTCTACAAGTTCTACATGCCCCGTTCCCTTATCCACTTCTACCTCTGCAAATCCTACCATAAACGGTGGAGGTGACACAGGACTTGAATGAGAAGCATTGGCCACTAAACATTCGTTTTCTCCTACAACAGAGTTATATGCTACTTGATCTAAAGAAATAAAATCTTGGCTTGTCTCATCATAGATTCGATTACCATCAAAGACCATATCCTCTTCTGGTTTTCCTAACATACGCGCTGCTTCCTTGACAATCTTTTCTTTTAGTTTATCACAAGCTTTGATAACACTCATCCCTGTCACATAAGTCGTACTTGATGCATACGACCCCGTATCATATGGTGACTGGTCTGTATCTACACCGTTAACAACAATTTTATCCACATCACATTCCAAGCATTCAGCAGCCATCTGTGCAAGAATGGTATCACATCCTGTCCCCATATCAGCAGCACCAATTAATAATGTGTAGAAACCATCATCATTGAGTTTAATTTGAACAGAAGCAATATCAATACTTGAAATACCAGATCCTTGCATTGTCATAGCCATTCCTACTGCACGCACCTTACCTGGTTGAACTTCTTTGGCTGGATACTTCTCATCCCAACCTATCATTTTTTTACCCGTCTCAATACACTCTTTTAAAGTACAACTTTCAAGAGTTTCTCCATAATATGCTGTAATCACTTCGCCTGTCTCCAACATATTTTTGAAACGAAGATCTATAGGGTCCATACCTAATTTATGTGCTAATTCATTAACTGCCGATTCAAGAGCAAAAGACCCTTGTGTTGCACCATATCCTCTAAAAGCTCCCGCAGACATCGTATTACTGTATACAACATCATAATCAAAGCGGTAAGCTTTCGCTTTGTTATACAAACTCATGGTTTTGTGTCCTGAAAGCCCTACAGTCGTTGGACCATGTTCCCCATATGCACCTGTATTGGATAAAGTATACATTTGGATACCTTGAATATTCCCCTTAGCATCTGCACCAATTTTGACACGTATTTTCATCTCATGACGGCTTGTTGAGGCCATAAAAGTTTCTGTACGTGTAAAGATCATTTTGGCTGGCTTACCTGTAATCATCGTTACAATAGCAGGGAAAATCTCACTCACTACTGTTTGTTTTGCTCCAAATCCACCACCTATTCTAGGTTTAATTACACGTACTTTTGACTTTGGAATCCCTAGGGCTGTTGCCAAAATACGGCGTACATGGAATGGAATTTGCGTAGCACTTACAATAACCAAACGCTCATTGTGATCTAAATAGGTATAGGTTCTAAAAGTTTCCATCATAGCCTGTGCATTGGCCTTGGTATGATACACTTCATCTATGATAATGTCACTGTTTTCAAAGGCCTCTTCTAAATTTCCGCTCTCAAAAGAACCCGATGCACAGATATTACGATTCACATCATTCCCAATATCAAAGTTAACATGATAGTCTTCTTCAGTATGTACTTTTACAGGGTGATCAATAGATTTTTCAAAATCAAGTACTGGTTCTAATACCTCATACTTTACTTTAAGAAGCTTAACTGCTCTATTCACTGCTTTTTCATCTGTGCCAGCAACAATAGCAACAGGGTCCCCTACATAGCGTACATATTCATCAATAATATAACGATCATATGGACTTGGCTCAGGGTAAGATTGACCTGCCATCGTAAAACGTTGTTTCGGCATATCTTCATGTGTCAAAACACATTCAATGCCAGGTACTTTTAACGCAATCGTCTTATTGACCTCTACAACTTTTGCATAAGCATGTGGACTACGTAATACTTTAACAATCAGTGCATTGTCCGGTGCAATATCATCTGTATAAACAGGCTTCCCTGCAAGTAATGCCTTGGCATCAAGTTTAGGAATATGTGTATTAACAACTTTCATTTTGTACCTCCCCTAATCCTAAATATTTTTCTAATGCACGCATTTGCCCCATATACCCCGTACAACGACATAAATTGCCTGCTAAGTAATGTCTTACTTCTTCTGCTGTTAAGTTAGCACATTCTCGTTTCATAGCCAAAATATTCATAATTAATCCAGGACTGCAGAAACCACACTGGTCTGCTCCCTCAGCAGCCATAAATGTACCAAATGCTTCTGCTTCCTTAGCCACACCTTCAAGTGTTGTAATCTTTTGACCTTCAACACTAACGGCTAAAACCGCGCATGACAACATCGGTTTTTCATCAATCCAAACTGTACACAATCCACAATTTGTTGTATCACACCCACATTTGACACTCTTAAAGCCTAACTGTCTTAACAAATCAAAAAGCAATGTATCTGCATCGCATATGACTTCAAAATTTTTATTATTAACTGTTATTTTCATTGGTCTATTCTCCCTTTACGCACAAATCCTTGATGCTTCTTATGACAAGTTCTTTTGCAAGTAGCTCACGGTATGTTTGGCTTGCTCTTAAATTTGTTCCAAATCCTAATTCTTTGATCACAGCTTCTGCTGCTGCTTCTATAGCACTGTTGTCACATCCACTTGCAAGACAACGAGACGCTTCAAGACTTAGCTTCGCTTTTGCTGGTCTTGCACCTACAGCAATACGCCATGTATCTTCAATTCTACTTGTCGCCACCACAATAACAGGTAAATCTGTAGCTGTTTGAGCATACATGTGATAGCTTCCCTGTCTAGAATCTTTTTTAATACATAGATGTGTTAAGATGTCTTTTTCGAAAGGCTGCTTTAAAAACTGTTCTAGCGGCATACGTCCCCCGTGATAGAGCACAACTTCAGTCTCTAAAGCTAACAAAGCAGTGATAATGTTAGAAAACCCAAACTTACCAAATACGCTGCCTCCAATTGTCGCACTATTTCTAAACTGAACCCCTACAATGTGCTTCACACATTGGGCCAAAATACCACCACCTAAAGTTTCAAGCAATGGATGTGTTTCCATCTGACGAAGCGTAACACTTGCCCCAATTTCAATCCCATCCTCTGTTTCTACAATGTTATTTAATCCTAATTTTTTAAGATCAATAACTGTTGGAATATTTTTTTGTCCTAGCCTCATCCACATCATACCACCTAGCACTTGATTTTTTTTGTTTTGCATTAAAACAGTGTAGGCTTCTTCCAAAGTGGTTGGCGCAACATAATTTTTTGCTGTAAACATATTATTCCTCCTTCATTTAGAACCACATTAGCATGTCGTTATTTTTATATATAATCAGCTCCAAGGGGGGTTACTAGTCTTCCCCCTATTCGCTGCATTTCCTAAAAATCACAAATAAGAGTAGACGAATCTACTCCTTTGCGTTCTTACATATGTATTTCTTCTGCTGTCTGATCTTGATTCTCAGACAGCTCATCTTGTGGTAATACAATATTTAAGATAACCGCTACCAAAAAGGCAACTACAATGCCATTTTGTGCAAAGATGAGTGATGCCCATTGTGGTAAATAAGCCAATGCTTCTGGTACGTTACCAAGTCCTAATCCAAGCCCTAATGCAACTGCTACAATAATAGCATTACGTCCATACATATTTTGTTTGAAGATAAGTTGCATCCCACTAATAGCAATCATAGAGAACATAATAATTGTAGCCCCACCTAGTACTGAATAAGGTACCGCTGAAACAATTGCTCCAAGTTTAGGGAAGAATCCCGCTAACATTAAGAATACCGCACCTGTCATAATGACAAATTTATTGACAACTTTTGTCATCCCTACAAGTCCTACATTTTGACTAAACGATGTGTTTGGTAATACGGCAAATACCGAAGCAATAACACTTCCTACCCCATCCGCCAAAACTGCTCCTGTAAGCTCTTTATCTGTAGCTTCACGATCTAATCCACCCATAGTAATTCCTGTAACATCTCCGATTGTTTCTACTGCTGTCGCAATATACATAATAACTATCGGAATAATAGCTTCTAACTTAAACTCAAAAGGAACTGCAAAAGGCCTAGGTAAGCTCACCCAGTCTGCTTCCATGACTGGTGTAAAATCTACTTTTCCCATAAATATTGCTACAACATATCCTGCTACAATCCCTATTAATATAGAAGAAACACTGGTAAAGCCTTTTGTGAATTGTCTAAAGAATAAAATCACTACCATAACAAATGTCCCAAGGAATAAATTCTCTAATGAGCCAAAATCAGCTGCACCAATACCGCCTGCAAAATATTTGACCCCTATAGGAATGAGTGATAATCCAATAGCGATTACAACTGTTCCTGATACAATAGGTGGTATAAACTTCTTAAGTGGTTTAATGAAGAATCCTAAAAAGATTTCAACAATAGCCCCTGTAAGAGATGCACCTAGCACCGCTCCATACCCATAAGCTCCCGCCGCAGCTTGAATACTTGGAAGAAATCCTGAGCTCGTCCCCATAACAATCGGCAATCCCGCCCCTACTTTCCAAATTGGATAAAGCTGAATAAGTGTCACAAGACCTGCTATAAACATTGCATTTTGAATAAGCATTGTTTTTTGATCGGCAGGCATTTGAAGCATCCCCGCAACGATAATAAGTGGTGAGACATTCCCCACAAACATGGCCAGTACATGTTGTAAGCCTAATGGCACAGCTTGTTTTAAAGGCACATGTCCTTCTAAGCTATAAATAGTTCCCTTTTTCATTATTTTCTCCTTTGTAATATTTAAATATTTTACATATCATTTTACTTTAATAATATCTTTATATTTCTAAAATATTATACCATAATCCGTCGACTTATGTCACGTTTTTTCGAACTATGTAGGATATATTATGTTTTTTGTTCATAAAATAATTATAAAGCTTTACCTTCATTGGTTTTTCTGAATATTTTATAATATGATTTTTAAAATTCACAAAACTTCATATTATATTTATAAATTTAATACATAATATTGACAAATCAAATGTTAAAATGATAGATTAAATGTATTAATGTTTTTGAAAATTTAATTTATAGAAGGGGGAACTTATTTGGAAAATTTAAAAGAAACTTTTAATCAAGAACACACGCTTAACCACTTAGCGGAGATGGTACGCAGTAGTAACACCATTAATCCTGAATTATTTTCAAAATATGCAGTCAAAAGAGGGTTGCGAGATTTAGACGGTCGCGGTGTTTTAGTCGGACTTACAGAGATAGGCGAAGTTCACTCTTATGTGGTGGATGAAAATGAAATCATACCCGTCCCAGGCCGTTTGATTTATAGAGGGATTGATATTAGCGATATTACATCCGGCTATTTAACCTCCAACCGCTTCGGATTTGAAGAAACAGCCTACTTACTCCTTTTTGGCAACCTCCCTAACGCAGAGCAACTGGATGAATTCTATAGTTTATTAGGTAATTACCGCAGACTCCCTGATGGTTTTTTAAGAGATATGATTCTCAAAGCACCTAGTAAAGATATTATGAACCTACTCGCTCGTAGTGTTTTGGCATTATATAGTTATGATGATAATCCTGATGATGTATCACTTCCAAACGTTCTAAGACAATGCATTCAGCTCATCTCCAACTTCCCAACCATTGCCGTTTATGGCTATCAAGCACTTTCACATTACCATGGTGATAATAGTTTATACATTCACGCACCTCAACCTGATCTTACCACTGCCGAAAATATTTTATACATGCTTAGACCAGATAGCAAGTACACCAAATTAGAAGCCACTCTTCTTGATCTTGCACTTATCCTCCATGCTGAACATGGTGGCGGAAACAACTCATCCTTTACAACACACCTTGTAACTTCTTCCGGAACAGATACTTATTCTGTCATGGCGGCTGCTCTTGGTTCTCTCAAGGGTCCTAAACACGGTGGGGCTAACCTCAAGGTTGTTCATATGTTTGAAGACATGAAAACAACTATTAAGGATTGGACTGACGAAGATGAGGTCAAGAACTACCTCACAAAACTTCTTAACAAAGAAGCTTTTGACAAAGCCGGTCTGATTTATGGTATAGGGCATGCGGTTTATTCCGTCTCTGACCCAAGAGCTGAAATACTCAAAACTTATGCAGAAAAATTAGCTGCAGAAAAAGGGTTATCTGCAGAATATAATTTCTATGCCCTTGTAGAAAAATTAGCACCTGAAGTCATTAGTGGTTCCCGCAAAATGTACAAAGGTGTTAGCGCTAACGTAGACTTCTACTCTGGCTTTGTTTATAGCATGTTAAACCTTCCACTTGAACTTTATACACCTATTTTCGCAATTGCCCGTATTGTAGGTTGGAGTGCTCACCGCCTCGAAGAACTGGTTAATGCAGGCAAAATCATCCGTCCAGCCTACAAGTGCGTGGCTGGTAGACGCGGATACACACCACTTGAAGAACGTCTCTAAAAAATTTTTCTAATAGATACAAAACACTCCCAAGTCACATTAACTTGGGAGTGTTTTTGTATCTGTTTTATTTTGATAATTTTGCAATACGCTCTACAATCTCTGCAAGCATTGCTTCATATTTGGCTTGTTTAGCTTTTTCTTCTTCAATAAGAGAAGCTGGTGCTTTTGCCACAAATCCTTGGTTAGAAAGTTTCTTATGCACACGATCCACTTCTTTTTCAAGTTTAGCTTTTTCTTTCGCCAAACGATCAAGTTCTTTTTCAATATCTACTAACTCCGCAAATGGAATGTAAATACTTGCATTTGGAATAATCATTGATACAGCGTCCTCAGCAATACCCGCTGTGTCCGCTTGCATAGTCACTTCTGAAGCAAATCCTAGCGTGCTAAAGAATACTTTTCCACGCTCAAAAATATCGAGCACTTTGGCATCTTCTGACACAACAAATACTTTAGCTTTTCTTGATGGTGGTACATTCATCTCGCTTCTTACGTTACGAATAGTACGTACAGCACCTTTCATCATTTCAATTTCGCCTTCTTCAGTCTCAAAATGCCATGCATCTTTAAATGTTGGCCACTCTGATATCATAATACTTTCTTCTTTAGTTTGAAGACTCATGAAGATTTCTTCTGTGATAAATGGCATGTAAGGATGTAACATCTTAAGAATATTTGTCATAACAGTTCTAAGTGTCCATAAAGCTGCTTTACGTGTAGGGTCCTCTACATTGTAAAGACGAGGTTTTACCATCTCAATATACCAATCACAGAACTCTTCCCATGCAAAGTCATAAAGTTTCTGTACTGCCATACCTAACTCATATTTATCCATGTTATCTGAAACTTCAGTTGCTAACGTATTGACTTTAGAAAGAATCCATTTATCTGCAGCTGTCAGTTCATCTAATGCTGCTTCAAGATTAATATCTTCGTTTTCATAATTCATGAGGATGAAACGTGATGCATTCCATAATTTATTCCCAAAGTTACGGTTAGCCTCTACTCTTTCAAAGTAGAAACGCATATCATTACCAGGTGCATTCCCCGTAATAAGTGTTAAACGAAGTGCATCTGCACCATACTGCTCAATCACTTCTAGTGGATCAATACCATTTCCTAAGGATTTACTCATCTTACGACCTTCTGAGTCACGTACAAGTCCATGGATTAAAACATCTTTGAATGGTACTTTGTCCATCTGCTCAATACCTGAGAATACCATACGCACTACCCAGAAGAAGATAATATCATAGCCTGTTACCAGTACATTAGTTGGATAGAAGTACTCAAGTTCCTTGGTATTATCTGGCCAACCTAATGTTGAAAATGGCCATAAAGCTGAACTGAACCATGTATCTAAACAATCTTCATCTTGAACAAGGTGTGTGTGTCCACATTTAGCACATGCTTCTGGCATACTACGAGCAACAACAACTTCTCCACATTTTTGGCAATAGTAAGCTGGAATTCTATGTCCCCACCAAAGCTGACGTGAAATACACCAGTCACGAATATTTTCTAACCACTGTAAATAGGTTTTACCAAAACGCTCTGGAACAAAGTTAAGATCACCTGTTTTAAGTGCTTCAATAGCCGGTTTAGCCATTTCTTCCATACTTACAAACCACTGAGCTTTAACCATCGGTTCAATCACAGTTTTACAACGGTCATGTGTTCCTACGTTATGTGTATGTGGTTCGATTTTGATAAGGAATCCTTGTTCCTCAAGATCAACAAGCATTGCCTTTCTTGCTTCTTGACGAGGCATCCCTGCATATTTCCCTGCTAAATCATTCATCGTACCATCATCGTTCATAACGCAAATTTGTGCTAAATCATGACGCGTACCTACTTCAAAGTCATTAGGGTCATGGGCAGGTGTAATTTTAACAACCCCTGTTCCAAACTCCATATCTACATAATGGTCTGCAACCACTGGAATTTCACGATCTGTAAGTGGTAATTTAAGCATCTTACCTACTAAATGTGCATAACGCTCATCTTTTGGGTTAACAGCTACTGCTGTATCGCCAAGCATTGTCTCTGGTCTCGTTGTAGCAAGTTCAATAAACGCGTCACTACCCACTACTGGGTATCTTAAATGATAGAAGTTACCTGCACTCTCTTGGTGAATAACCTCTGCTTCTGAGATAGTTGTTTGACATTCAGGACACCAGTTAACAATTCTTGCACCTTTGTAAATATAACCTTTTTCGTGTAGACGAATAAATACTTCTTGAACAGCATTTGAAAGACTTTCATCCATTGTAAAACTCTCACGTTCCCAGTCACAAGATGTTCCGATTTTTTTGAGCTGTTCTGTAATACGTCCGCCAAATTGATCTTTCCACTGCCATGCACGTTCTAAGAACGCTTCACGACCAAGATCATCTTTGCTAATACCTTCTTTAGCCAATGCTTCTACAATTTTAACTTCTGTCGCAATTGCAGCATGGTCTGTTCCTGGCATCCAAAGTGCATTATACCCTTGCATACGTTTGTATCTGATCAAAATATCTTGCATTGTATTATCAAGTGCATGCCCCATGTGCAGATGCCCTGTAATATTTGGTGGTGGCATCATAATTGTAAAAGGTTCTTTTTTCTCATCTACCTCTGCGTGAAAGTACCCATTATCCATCCATTTTTGATATAATCTTTCTTCTACAACACTTGGATCATAAACTTTCTCTAAGTTCTTCATAGAAATTCCTCCTTATATTTAATATTTCTGTCAAATCATCAAAAATATTAGTCCTATAAATGTTACGATAAAACCAGCTATTCTTACCGCGATGACTGCACCACCTATAAGCATAGCCATATCACTCTGATCCTGATCTTCTATCTTCATTTTCCCTATTACAATCCTCTTTGCGGCAAACAAAATCATAAGACCAATACAAACTAACACAAAACCTACGGGTTGCATCCCATCACCTTCTTTCTTGATCCTCAACAAAAAAGAGCTTTTTCATCCTCAAATAAATAAGGACGAAAAAGCTCGCGGTACCACCTTAATTCTCAGTCAAACAACTGAGCACTCTACGCTATAACGGGCTACCCGCTACTTTCTACTATCACTTCAAAAGTAGTGCTCCAAAGCTACCTTCTAGTGTTCTTCTCGCAAGAAACCTCTCAGCTTATAAGTTTCTCTCTCTAAGCGCAGTCACACTATACTCCTCTTTATCAACGCATCTGATTTTATCAATTTTCTATTATTCTATGCACTTTTTGTTTTTTTGTCAAGTATTAAGATGGCTTCTTTATACTCTCTTATTTTTTGAGCAACCAATTCTCTTGTTGTCTCTACCTGCTCTAATGCATAAATTTCCTTCCATAACTCTTCTTCATAGACAGTCATAGCACGTACTTGCTCCTTAGCTTTTTGATGTTCTATCACAACGCCTTCTAAGGTTTTTGCACGTTTAGGAGCAAGAAACCACTCTTCCATATCCTCAAAATCATTAACTTCAATACCTCTTGCCTCAAATAAGTCCTCTAATTTTCGCTCAATCTGAATAAGACCCCTGGTTAGATTGGCATAGCTTTGCTCATTAGACTTACTTTTAAGATAGCGATTATAATACATCTCTAACTTCGCCACGCTATCTACACCTAATTTTGCAAATTGGAAATCCAAGTAATTTTTGTTATTAAAACACCTAATCTTTGCTTTTTGACTATATCTAGCTGCTTTTTTTTGCAAGATTTCATTATCTCTTAAGGCATGCTCTATTTTTTCTTTGGCATATAAAATACCCATTACAAAAAACACCAACGCACACCCTATGCTACTTAAATAAATCCATACGGCTTCTCTTAGTGTTTGCATAAGCGCAAATACTATAAATAGTAGTGCAACCATAACCCCTAGCAACACCATACTAAACCCTTTTAAAAAGCCATATCCTTTAAGTAGCATTTCTCTGTCTTCTCTTAACATTTCTCGCTCTTCATCTAAGTAAAACAAATCCCGCTCACTATCTTTAAATTGCCTCTCAACGCTAGATAGTTCTTGAATCATTTCTGGCAATTCTTCTTCGTAAGGTTCCAAACGATTAAGGGCCGCATTATTTTTAATCAATCGGCTTCTTAACAAGCTTCTTTTTTCCTGAGCTGCCTTATGTTGTCCACCAAGCACAACGAGTTGCTCAAGATCTTCAGAAGTAAGTTTTTCGTATTGTTTGAGTGCTTCTTCTTTTTTGTGTAAATCCTCACAATGAGTCTGCATTCTCTTTTTCTTAGCATAGTTTTGCTCTAAGTCTTCAAACAAAACCGTCACATGACTTTTTTCATATTTAACGTGATATAAGTTATCTTTAGATTTACCAAAAAGTTTCGTAAACCATTTCATACTTTCACCCAATTTCTCTTAATAATGCCATAAGCTCTCTCATATTATATAACTTATATCGACAAGCTGTCATCTCTTTTTTTCCATAACCATACATCACCCCTACACAACCTATCCCATTAGCTATAGCTGCTTCATAATCATGTATACGATCCCCTACAACAACGGCATTTTTTGTATCAAAGTACTCTAATATTTTATGAATGAGCTGTGGCTTTTCTATGCCACAATCTTTGACACACTCATGGTAATCCACCCATTCTTCTACTCCCATGAGCTGCATTGCCCTATCCATGTACATACGCGAACAGTTGCTATATAGCGCAATCTTTATACCCCTCTCTTTTAAGGCTATAAAAGTTTCTTTGACCCCATCAAAAGCTTTTCCATATTTGAGCATAATCTCGCCATTATGTGCCCTATTATATTCTCTAATTCTTTCCCAATCTAATTCACATTCCTCACTTAATACCCCTTTATAAAACACTTCGCCGGTACATCCAAGATATTGTTTTACAACTTCTTCTGATACACGATGTTCATACCCTAGCATTTCTAAAGAATAGTTTAGTGCCTTAACATTAAATTTTACAGAATTGAGTAATGTTCCATCTATATCAAATATCACTAAATCCTTCACAATTTACCTCCCTATAAGAAAAAAGCCCTATTCCTAGGACTTTTTCTGAGTTTTAATTAAAAAGATTTTTGAACGTATCACCTAAAACATCACCCATTGTTGATGGATCTGCTTCTGTTTGCTCATATTCTTCAATGTTTTCTTCAACTACTTCTTGCGCAGCAGTTATACTTAAAGAGACTCTTTTTGCATCTTTATCTACATTAAGCACTTTTACTTTTACTTCTTGACCTAACTCTAAAGCTTC
>JBOFEH010000067.1:0-13309 GCA_051647765.1 Cellulosilyticaceae bacterium
TTCAAAAGGGACTAGGTCTTAGGGGAATGGAAGAGCGCACGGTAGCCTCAGGTGGTCAGTTGATGATGCATACCAGTGAAGGATTAACAATCAGCATGTTATGGGAGAGATCACGATGAAGTTAAAATTAATGATTGTAGATGATGATGTCCTTATTAGAGAAAGTTTAAAGTTTATAATAGAGAGCTTAGGTGACTTTGAGGTCGTAGCGGTGGCTGAAGATGGGAAACAATGTATAGATTTATTGCAAAAACACCCCATTGATTTGTTATTACTTGATTTAAGAATGCCTATTATGGGTGGGGTGGAGGTACTTGCCTATCTTAAAGCACACTCTAAGCAGTGGGGACATATCAAAACATTGGTACTAACCACTTTTGACGAAGAAGAACTGATTAGTGGGGTGGTAGCTAATGGCGCAGCAGGTTATTTGCTTAAAAATAGTAAACCCGATAAAATCATCAGTGCGCTCCAATCAGTAGCTATGGGTAATGGGGTATTTGAGGCAGAGCTTGTGCAGAAACTAGGTGTACAAACAGATAAGCAGTATAGCAAGAATATAGAAGCTTTTGGGCTATCTAAGCGAGAAACAGAGATTGTAACCTGTATTGCAGAAGGGCTTTCTAATAAAGAGATTGCTAGTAGCCTCTATATTTCAGAAGGAACAGTCAAAAATTACATTACCTCTATTCTTACCAAAATGGACCTTAAACATCGCACACAAATTGCCATTGCTTATTTGAAGCAAGGGTGACAAAAGTCATAGTAAAGAGATTACTTTTCGGACTAAAAGTAATCTCTTTTGTTTGTTAAACTAAACTTATGAAAAGGGAGGGATTACGATGAAAGCCATTAAAATAGAAGATTTATATAAACGCTTTAATACCACAGAAGTGATTCAAGGACTTAGTCTTGAAATTGAAGAAGGAGAGATTTTTGGACTACTTGGCCCAAATGGTGCAGGCAAGAGTACAACGATCAATATATTATGTTATTTATTGCCTTATGATAAAGGAACCATGACAGTATTTGATAAGCCCCACCATCAAGAGCAAAGAGAAATTAAAAAGGGACTAGGGGTAGTGCCACAAGAATTGGCCATATTTGAAGAATTATCAGCTTTTGAGAATGTACGTTTCTTCGGTGAACTCTATGGGCTGAGGAAAGAGAAGCTACGTCAGAGAACACGAGAAGCCTTAGCGTTTGTGGGATTAGGTGAGAAGGAGAAGGACAAAGCCAAAACATTTTCAGGAGGGATGAAGCGAAGACTGAACATTGCCTGTGGTATTGTGCATGAGCCGCGGTTAGTGATTATGGATGAACCTACAGTAGGGATTGACCCTCAGTCACGAAACTATATTTTACAGGCCATTAAAAGATTAAAAGATAAAGGAACAACCGTGATTTATACAACCCATTATATGGAAGAGGCAGAGCAGCTCTGTGACCGTATTGCCATTATGGATGAAGGGCGTGTCTTGGAGATTGGGACGGCCAATGAGCTTAAGAACATTATGAGTGAACACCATACCTTAGAAATCGTAGTGGGTACTATTGATCCTATTCAAATTGAGCCCTTAAGACAGATTAAGGGTGTGCAGCAGATTCACTTAACAGAGCAAAAATTAACGATTATCTCATCTAAAGAGGTACCCTGTATTACAGAGGTAATCGAAGCATTAGCCGCTCAAAAAGTCAGTCTATTAGCCATCAATACAAAAGTACATTCTCTAGAAGATGTCTTTTTGACTTTAACGGGCAAGAAACTTAGGGATTAGGGGGATAGAGATATGATTGGATGGAAAATATACCAGCATACTTTAAAACTGTATTCTAAAAATTACAAAGCCTTCTTTGTGACAGTAGCCTTTCCTATTGTATTAACCTTGATTTTTGTCACAGTATTTTCAAACTTAAACACTACCCAGCCTATGGATACAACGATTGCTATAGAGGGAAGTAAGGGGGGCACGTTGACAGAGGCTTATACACAGTTTTTAAACAGTGTAGGAGACAACGGGGAGGGAATCCATTTCACCGTGGCATCTAGCTTGCAAGAGGAAGAGACGGGAATCGTAGTAAAAGTAGACGAAGCCAGGCAATCTATTGAACTCATTGCAAGTCAGGATACGCCGCAAGTAGAGCAAATGGTCATGAGGCTTACCCAGTCTTTTGCAAATCATATGTTACTTGCAACCTATCACAAAGGGCCTATACAGTTAGATGTGAAAACCGTTATACCTGAACAAACAACAAGTGGTCATATGACATTGGGAATTGTGAGTACAATGCTTGTATTTGTTGCCATGTTAGGGGGGCAGTACACCATGACTCAAGTTTACCAAGGGATATCAGCTAGGGGAAAAAGGATTACTGTAGCACCTGTTAACAAAAATATGCGGGCTATCAGTGAGTATATGGCAGGTGTGACAGTCATTATGTTAGAAATAACAGGTTTGTTGGTCGTTTTTGAGCTTTTGTTCCAAGTAGGCTTTAAAGATCACTGGGCTATGATGATGGTGGTGGCTGTGGGGCTTAGTCTTGTATGCGGTGCATTAGGCATATGTCTTGGCGCATGGTTTTCCAATGAGGAGGCTGCTAGTGGCTTATTATCTATGTTGATTACAGTACTTTGTATTGCTTCAGGAGGACTCATGCCCAATATAGAAGCCATGCCTTTGGCAAAATACTCACCCGTAACCTATGTGATTGAAGGGATTAGGCTAGCAGTGGTGAGAGGAGAATATGCAATGTTGTGGCAGGTGACGTGGTGGATGGGCCCTATAAGTGTTATGTTATTGATTGTAGGGGTTGTCAAACTGAGAAGGAGGGAGCAGGGATGAGAAACATTGGGACAATTGCAAAACACAATCTCAACTTATTTTTTAAAAATCCTTTTTTTATTTTGTTATTAGTAGGACCTATTTTTATTAATGTTTTTTGTAGTTACTTGTTGGGGGGCATGAGTGAGACGCCAATCGCTACAGTCGCCTATTATGAAAATCAAGGACCCTCTAAAAGGACATTTATGGAGCAGGAGTTAGGGGCTCAAAATATACAAGTACTAGGGTGTGAGAGTCAGGAAGCGGTGGAGCAGGCCATAAGAGGAGGCAAGGCACAGCTAGGCCTTGTGTTGATGCCGGATGCTAAGGCGTCTGAGCTACTTGTAAGCGAGGATTGTGCTGTGGGGACTTATGGTCAAGAACAGATTCAGACCATTCTTGCATTGTCAGAGCTAACGGGGCAACTATCCGAGCGAGTGGTTGTGTATCAGAACAAGGCAGATAATGCGCTAGATATTCTGACACGTGGCTTTGGCATCTTTATTATGTTGTTTCTCTTTACCTGTATTAAAAGTCTAGATCCTCTCATTAGGGAGCGCGAGAGTACGGTTTATGAGCGGATTATATTAAGTAGTATTAAACCCTATGAATACGTATTAGGTCATGTAGCGGGGTGCCTGGTAATACTTTTTGTGGAAGCGCTCATTCAGTGTGGCCTTATGCTTATGATAGGGCAAAACAGTAGCCTTGGTATGCTGCAGCTTTTGGTGGTATGCTTGGTCTTGGCACTCATAGGGATTGCCATAGGGATTGTCATTTATAACTGTGTAAGAAGTAGCCAGACTTACTTTGTAGCCGCAACTTTTGTGATTACACCTTTATGTATGCTCAGTGGCTGTATTTTTCCTATGGAATTATTGCCAGACTTTATCCAAAAGTTCAGCTACTTATCCCCATTAAGATGGTTGATGACAAGTTATGAACAAATGATAAGAGGCGGTAATATAGTGGTCATAGGGCAACAACTGGTGATGGCACTGCTGATTGCCCTGGTGATTTGTCTAGGGGGACTGTGGTGGAATCATTACAAAGTGACAGGAAGTGTCAAATAAAAATAGCAAACTCAAAGCATAAGACCTGCTACGGAAGACGTAGCAGGTCTTTGTTTGAAACGGGAGAGGTTAGAGGCTGATATGGTATGCATCAAGCCAAAAGTCCAGTTGGAGAAGCCATGCAATGAGCTGTGGCTTGCTCATAAGCTGACCAAACCAGGTGGTATTAGATTGGGTGAGCATCTCGTCAAATGCTTGGCGGTTTAAAATCGTTTTAAGTTTGCAGTCTGTACTAGAGAGACGATCTTGGAGCATGGTAAGGACCGTGTTTTCATAGAGTGGGTTATGGGTTTTTGGGTAAGGACTTTTCTTGCGGTTTAGAATGGGGTCAGGAAGATAGTCTGCCATAGATTCTCTTAGGAGAGATTTTTCAACCTGATTTTTGAACTTGATTTCCCAAGGAACATTAAAGACGTATTCTACCAAACGGTGATCGGCAAAAGGCACACGGACTTCAAGACTTGTGCCCATGCTCATACGGTCTTTGCGCTCAAGGAGAGAAGTCATAAAATACTGGGTACTCAGCCAAGTGGCATAGCGATTTTGGCGCATGACAGGCGTATCTTCAGCAAGTGTTGGGCAGCCCTTGAGGTTTGCCTCATATTGGGCTTTAAGGTATTCAAATCCTTGTTCTTTTTGGGTGAAATCATGGTCAAAGAGGTTCACACGGACAAAGGGATCATGAATCCAAGGGAAGAAGCCGGTATTTTGCATTTCAGGTTTATAAAACCAAGGATAGCCTCCAAAGACTTCGTCAGAACATTCACCAGATAGTGCAACCGTATGGTCTTTTTGAACTTGTTTGCAATAGTAGAGCAAAGAAGAGTCAATATCAGCCATACCGGGTAAATCTCTATAATGCACAGCGTCAAAGAGTAAGCGTACCGTATCATCCACGCTAGCTGTGAGTACATGATGATTGGTGCCTAGGTACTGGGCCATGTAGATGGCATAATCATCGTCACTTTGAGGCTGAAAAGAGGTGGAGTGGAAGTGCTTTTTGTTGTCTTCATGTTCAAAAGAATAGGTGGTGAGTTTTTGGCCTTGTGCGGCATAATGTTTGGCGGCAACAGAGCTAATAATACTTGAATCAAGCCCACCAGATAAAAACGTACATAAAGGAACATCTGAGACGAGTTGCCTCGTAATGGCATCCGTCAGGAGGTCTTTGGTATGGGTAACAATCTCTTGTTCAGTACTATTGATGACGTAAGCAGAGAGTTTCCAGTAGGGGGTAAGTCGTAGACCTTCTCGTGAATAGTAACCATGGTGTGCAGGTGAAATCTCATGGATGTTTTTGAAACAGCTTGTGCCTGTGAGCTTCACAGGAAGCAAGAAGAGTAGCTGCCAAATGCCCTCTTGATCTAGCTCGCCCTTAAGTGCTGGGTGAGCTAGAAGTCCTTTGATTTCTGAAGCAAAGAGGAAGAGATTACCGACTTGTGCATAAAAGAAAGGTTTGATGCCGAAGCGGTCACGAGAGAGATACAGGGCATCCTTTTTTTCATCATAGATTGCGAAAGCAAAAATACCGTTAAGCCTATCAGAGCAAGCATCACCATAAACAATATAGCTATAGAGAACAACTTCTGTGTCACAGTGTGTTTTGAAGGTGATACCATGAGCTATAAGATCTTGCCTGAGTTCATCTGTATTATAGAGTTCGCCGTTATAGACAATCGTATAGCGATTGCCCCCGTGAATAGCTTCCATAGGTTGCCTGCCTAGTGCCACGTCAATAATAGCAAGCCGGTTGTGCCAAAGGCCTACATGTTTAAAATGGGCATGGCCTTGTTGGTCGGGGCCTCGGTGAGTGAGTGTATGGCCCATTTCTTTTAGGATATTTTCTGTGGTAACAGTCATTTCTTCTTTTAAATTTATAATTCCGCAAATAGAACACATGGTTAAAGTTCCTCCTTTAAATCATCAGTCATTAAATGTTAAATAAAAGTTCACTATAGTTAGGGAATGGCCAGTACGTTTTAGCTACCAATACTTCTAGCTTATCGCCTTTTTCACGTAAGTCTTTCATGGCAACAGCTACACCTTCATAGTAGGCAGTTGCTTTGACGTAAGGGTCTGTTTCTTCAAGGGCTTTATCAAGTGCTTTGCGAAGGTTTTTAAGGCTCATATGAAAAGCACCCGATGCGGCGGAGAGTATTTTGATGAGGGAAGCCTGAGCTGATACATCTACAGAAAGTCCTGTGGTTTTGACTGCGTTAAAGCAAGTTGAAAGTTCATTGATATAACTTAAGGTAGCGGGCAAGATTTGTGTCATCGCCATACTGAGCATGGTGTTAGCTTCGATATTGAGCACTTTGATATAATCCTCTACCAGTATTTCATAGCGAGATTCTGCTTCAGTAAGAGAAAGAACACCATGTTTCATGAGCACAAATTTGTTTTTTTCTTCAAGTAAAACGGGGAGACATTGAACGGTAGAAGTGAAGTTATAGAGACCACGTTTCTTAGCTTCGCTCACCCACTCAGCGGCATAGTTGTTGCCATTAAAAATAATACGCTTGTGGTTAGTAACAGTATTGGCTAAAAGGGTATGGAGTGACGCTTTGAAGTCTTGGCTACCTTCAAGAAAATCTGCAAATTGTGAAAGGACTTCAGCAACAATGGTGTTAAGGACAAAGTTAGTACCAGCAATAGAGTGTGAAGAACCTAACATACGAAATTCAAACTTATTTCCTGTAAAAGCAAAAGGCGATGTACGGTTACGGTCTGTAGCATCTTTGGGAAGCTTAGGAAGACTAGAGACACCGATTTCCAACTTTTGATACGTGTGACTAGGACCAACAACACCTGTTTCGAGACTGGTGAGTATATCTGTGAGTTGATCACCTAAGAAGATAGAAACGATAGCAGGCGGTGCTTCGTTAGCGCCTAGACGGTGATCATTGCCAGCACTTGCAATAGCAAGACGTAAGAGGTCTGCATAGTCATCTACAGCTTTGATGATAGCGCATAAGAAGACGAGGAATTGTGCATTGTCTTGGGGGGTGCGACCAGGTTCAAGGAGATTGAGGCCATCGTCTGTTGCCATCGCCCAGTTATTGTGTTTGCCAGAACCATTGACTCCATCAAATGGTTTTTCATGGAGTAAGCAAACCAAATCATGTTTAAGGGCTGTGGTTTGCATCAGTTCCATGACCAGTTGGTTTTGGTCAGTGGCCATATTAGACGTTGTGAAGACTGGGGCCATCTCATGTTGTGCGGGGGCCACTTCGTTATGTTTGGTTTTTGAGGCAATACCTAATTTCCAAAGTTCCTGATCGAGGTCTTCCATATAGCAGGCAACCCGTTCTTTGATCTTGCCGAAGTAATGGTCATCCCGTTCTTGGCCTTTTGGGGGTTTGGCGCCGAATAAGGTGCGACCTGTAAAAATAAGGTCAGGGCGTTGGTCGTAGAGTTTTTTGTCAATAAGGAAGTACTCTTGTTCAGCCCCAACCGTTGTTAGGACACGTTTGCTGGTGTCGTTTCCAAATAGTCTGAGTATACGAAGTGCTTGTTTGTTGAGCGCTTCCATAGAGCGAAGAAGAGGCGTTTTTTTGTCTAGTGCTTCACCGTTATAGGCACAAAATGCAGTAGGGATATAGAGGCTTTTGCCTTTGACAAAGGCGGGAGAGGTACAATCCCAAGCCGTATAACCACGTGCCTCATAAGTTGAGCGGATGCGATTACAAGGGAATGAGGAGGCATCTGGTTCCCCTTTAATGAGCTCTTTGCCTGAGAAAGAGAGGATGACCTGACCATCTCCGGTAGGCTGAATAAAGGCATCATGTTTTTCTGCAGTAATACCTGTCATAGGTTGAAACCAATGGGTAAAGTGTGTGGCACCTTTTTCAATAGCCCAGTTTTTCATAGCATTGGCAACGACGTCTGCTATTTTTTCATCTAAAGGGAGTCCTTCATCTATGGTTTTGCGTAGAGAGGCATAAATAGGTTTAGGCAATCTTTCGCGCATGACTTGGTCATTAAATACATCACATCCAAAATAATCTTTTACGGTCATCATCATTAATCCCTCCAATGGACTTAACAAATAAAAAAAGGCACTACGGGTTATAATCCCATAGCGCCTTTGCTATAGTGACAGTATATGTAAGTGAACACAGAAAATCAACACTAAAAATAAAAAATGAAAGGAAAATTATAAAAATTTCAAAATTAATCAGCAAAAGCCCTTTGGTCAACCTTCTTGTTATGGAAAACGCCTAAAAATGGTGTCATTATGAAATTTTATTGCAAAAATAGCCAGTAATGAGGTAAACAAGTATTGATTTTAGGTATAAAAAATCTTACAACAATTTCCAAATAGGCAGTATAATAAAGAGAGCAGATGATACAATACTGTCAAGAGGGGGTTTTGTAATGGAAAAACAAGTGCGTCAGTGGATTGAGGAACAAGATATTAAGTTTATCAGATTAGAGTTTATTGACTTATTGGGGCAAATTAAAAATATAGCAATTCCTGTAAGTCAAGCAAAGAGAGTATTTGCAGAAGGAATCTTGGTGGATGGTTCAGCGGTGGAAGGACTAGGACAGGCAGAGCCCTCAGATATACTACTCATGCCTATTGTGCAAACATTATTGCCAATGCCATGGCGACCACAGCAAGGGAAAGTGGCAAGAGTGATTTGTGAAATGCGGCAATCAGATGGCTCATCATTTGAGGGAGATTCAAGGGAAGTTCTTAGACGAGTAGTAGAAGATGCAAAACGGCAAGGATTTACTTGGGAGGTAGGTGTTGCGTGTGAATTTTTCTTGTTTCACACAGATGATACGGGAACACCTACTACAAAGACGCATGATCAAGGAGGGTATTTTGACTTAGCGCCTCTAGATTATGGTGAAAATACCAGGAGAGAGATTTGTATGGTATTAGAAGAGCTTGGGTTAGAGGTAGCAGCGTCTCATCATGAGGCAGCAGCGGGGCAACATGAGATTGATTTTAAAGCAGTAGAGGGACTTATGGCAGCAGACAATATACTAACTTTTAAGAAGGCTGTTAAGATTATTGCGCAGCGCAATGGTTTACATGCCACTTTTATGCCTAAACCTTTAACAGGCGCGAGTGGGTCAGGAATGCATTTGGCTATGATGCTTTATAGGGATGGAAAGAATATTTTTTGGGATTGTTTAGGGGGGCTATCAGAAGAGGGGGAAGCTTTTGCCTGGGGTATTTTAAATCATATTCAAGGGATTAGTGCCATAACCAATCCTTTAGTGAATTCGTATAAACGCTTGCTAGAAATCAATAGTAATGCAATTCGTATTCCCGCGGTGCATAAGGGTGAGTTCAAAATAGAACTGAGAAATCCAGATGCTACTTGCAATCCTTATTTGGCACTAGCCCTTGTTTTGGCAGCAGGGTTAGAAGGGATTAGGTTACTGGGAGAAGAGAAACAAAAAACAAAGGACTTGCAGGGCAGCAAATTACCTGCAAGTCTAGAAGAGGCGATTCAGGCTATGAAATCTGATGATTTCATCAAAAAGGTAGTAGGAGAACATATCTACCATAAGTATATTATGGCTAAAGAATCAGAAGTCTATGCATACAATAGGCAGGTACATGAATGGGAAATTCAGGCATATCTGTATAAATATTAGAGGGGTCATAATGTATTTTACACAGGTACTTCTAGTAGGTACAAAGTCAAAATCATTACAAGATATTGGGAGCTTTATGTCTAAACAAGGGTTTCAAGAGGTTAACTATGCCTTTTCAGTGGGTGAAGCCAAACGTTTTTTGGCTATGAGGCAGCCTCATGTGGTATTAGTAAATATGCCTCTTACGGATGACCCAAGACTTCATATTTTGCAAGAACTACAGTGTATAACGGATGCATGGATTATCCTCATAGGGAGAGAGGATATAATGATATATCTTTATGAGGAATTAGAAAATATTAGGGGCATTGTCTTACAAAGACCGCTTAATCCCGCTATTTTTGCAAAAACCATTAAGTTTGTGAAATTATTAATAGATCAAGATCTATTTGTGGGAGGACAAGGAAAAAACACGAAGGGAGAATCAACTATAGAGGATGTGATGTTAGCAAAAAAAATACTGACAGAGCAACTTCATATGAGCGAGCCACAGGCACATCGTTATATTCAAAAAATGGCAATGAATAGTCGACTTTACAAGGGACACCTTGCACAGATGATTATAGATGCCTATAGCTAGTACTCTCCACAAGAAGTTACCACAAAAAGCGAGTGTGGCGACTTCTTGTTAGGGGGTTAAAGCTGACTATTTTCAGCCACATTAAGAAGTAAGGCAATACCTGTTTTGATTTGATCAGGGGTGCAAGAGGCAAAACTGAGACGGATATAGCCATCTTTTTCTTTGTGAATAGAAGAAAAGAAGATTTCAGAAGGAAGCAATAATAGCCCTTGTTCTAAACAAGCAAGGGATAAGTCTTGGGCGCTAAGACCACGAGGAAGCTTAAGCCAAAAGCAAAGACCGCCTTGGGGAACATGAAAAGTAAAGCCCAATGCTTGCAAGGGTTCAAGTAAACCTAACATCAGCTGGTATTTGGTGTGATAAAGCATTTGCATATAACTCAGATGTTCATCCCACTTATGTTGACGAAAGAATAAGTCTAGTGTGCGATGCATCAAGCCAGAAGAGGCAATATCGGTCATTTGCTTCACCTGTGTAAAACTATCCAGTAGCTTAGAGGGGATAATGAGAAATCCCATACGTAGCCCAGGCATAAGAAGCTTTGAAAAACTCTTGATATAAATGACTTGGTCATGGGTGTCCAGTGTTTTGAGGCTTGGGAGGGGTTCCGTGCGATAACTCAGCTCCCACATGGAATCATCTTCGACAATATAAAAACCGTAGTGATAAGCAAGGTCTAATAGCCCCTTAAGTGTGCCCGTATGATAACAGATGGTGGTGGGGTTTTGAAAATGAGTCATGACGTAGACAAGTTTGGGCCTACAAACTTTAACCTTTTTTTCTAGTTCTTCAAGGTCTATACCTGAAGGGCCTAGTGTCACTGTGACAATACGTGCGCCACGAGACTTAAAGGCTTCTGTCGCTCCATGATAAGTAGGCATCTCTGTGATGACATGATCACCAGAACTGAGACAGGCTTTGGCAATAATATCAATACCTTGCTGAGCACCTGAAACAATCTGAATATGTTCAGCAGAAGTTGTGATTTGATGGGAGTCGTGAAGATACTTCGCAAGTATTTCGCGTAGTGGCATATAGCCGTTGGTCTCTTGATAGCCAAAAGCATAGCCCTTATCCCGATCAATGACTTCATTCAAACAGGCTTTAAAAGAGTCGGTAGGAAAAATGCTTGGATCAGGAGAAGCACTGGAAAAGTTAATGAGGTTTTGTTGTGATTTGTGATTTGTTTGAGTGAGTAAATGTAAATTTGGAGAAACTGGGGGGGTAATATAATAGCCACTCCCTTTTTTTGATGTGACATAACCTGCATTTTCTAGAGATTTGTAAGCATTAATCACCGTGACATTGTTAATGCCAAGTGTATTGGCCAGTGTACGAATGGGAGGAAGTTTTTGGAGGTGTTTAAGCTCCCCTTGGCAAAGTGCGGTTTTAATTTGTTCAAAGAGTTGGAGATAAAGGGGTTCATCAGCGAGGGGGTCTAATTGTATCGGTACAAAATTCATATTGTTAAAATCATCCTTTCTGAACTATTGACGTATTTTGATGTGTATGTCAAAATACATTCAAATCAAATCCATTACATACATTAGTGTATCGATACAAAAAGTATATGCTTAAATAAGATATTTGTATAGTAGTAAATAAATATAAGGAGTGCGTTATGGAAAGAAGTGTACCAAAAGTTGCGGCAATTCAAGATTTATCGGGTTATGGTAGATGTTCATTAGCAGTAGTAATGCCTATTTTATCATGTATGGGGATGCAGGTATGTGCAGTTCCGACAGCTGTGTTAAGTACCCATATGGGCGGGTTTGGAATGCCCGCTATGAGGGATTTGACAGATCTTTTAGATGATTATATTAACCATTGGAAGCAGTTAGGGTTAGCATTTGATTGTATTTATAGTGGGTACTTGGGAAATCCTGAGCAAATCCATCAAGTAAGCCAATTGATTGATCGTTGCCAAGGGAGGCAGGGCGCACTTGTGGTCGTTGATCCTGTTATGGGAGATCAAGGGAAGCTTTATTCAAGCTATGATGAAAACATGATTATTCAGATGAGGAATCTTGTAGCAAAGGCAGATGTGATTACCCCAAACTGGACAGAAGTCTGCTTTTTATTAGGTGAATCGTATGATACGCATCAGCATACGAGAGAGCAGCTTAAAGATTATTTGAGAAGACTTGCGGAGTTAGGGCCAAAGCAAGTGGTTGTGACAGGCGCAATAGGTGACCAGGGACAAAAATGTAATATGGCCTATGACCGCATCAAAGAGGAGTGCTGGGAACTACCTTATGAAGAAATTCCAGCCCACTATCCAGGGACAGGGGATATTTTTACTAGTGTGCTAGTAGGGGGACTGCTCATGGGAGATAGTTTGCCTTTGGCGGTGAGTCGTGCCACGTCTTTTGTCAAAGTAGGGGTTGAAACAACCTATGGCTATGGCGGAGATACGAGAGAAGGTATTATGCTTGAAAAAGTACTGGGCCATTTATTTGAGGCTTATACGCCTTATCGTTATACAAAGATCTAATAAAAGGGAGGATATTTTATGAAAAGTAAGTTTTCAACAAGAGATATTGTGATTATTGGGATGTTAGCGGCTACATGTACAGTAGCAACGTATATTAAAATACCAGTTGGTACAGGTGCATTTGTGCATTTAGGGAGTGCGGCTATTTTTGCAAGTGCTATTTTATTTGGAGGAATCAAAGGTGGGTTAGCAGGTGCCATTGGTTCAGGCTTTTTTGATTTGCTAGGGGGGTTCTCACCGTATACATTGTGGTCTTTTATTATTAAGGGGATTGCAGGATTTATCATTGGCAGTATAGCCCATCATAAATGGGCAAAAAAAATAACAAAAGGAAAGGTTGTACCTGAAATTATCAAAAACATTGTGGCAACACTAATAGGTGCAACTTGGACACTTGCAGGCTATCTAGTAGCATGGACTGTAGTTATTGGGAGCTGGGAGGCTGCAGTAGGGAATATTATGGCTTCTGTGATGAGTTCAGCAGTGGGGATGGCGATAGGCATTCCGCTTGCTATGGCACTTAAAAAGCCGTTACGTCAATATATTGAGAAATAATACAAAAAAGTCTCCATGCATTATGCGAGGCCACTGAAAAAGCCTATGATTATTGAATTTCGATAATCATAGGCTTTTTTCTGTTATAATAGAAGTATCAAATTTGGAAGGTGATATTAATGCTTCAACAACAGCAGACTTTAAACATGAGCCCATTTATGAAAATCTA
>JBOFEH010000068.1:0-8047 GCA_051647765.1 Cellulosilyticaceae bacterium
ATTCTCCGTCACCTTACCCCTTCCTTTCTCACTTTTGTCCTGTTAAACATATTTACCAATCAATGAAAGACTGGGAAGTCTCCCAGTCTTTCATTGATTTTTTGTTTTAAATCATGTCTTTATAAACACCAGGAGTAGAGTCTGGTATAGGCATAGCGCCTAATAACTTGCTATAAAAATCTACTGGTCCTGCATCCCCTATGATGCTATAGCCATAGCCGAGCTCTCTAAGCCCTTCCATAGACTTGATAAGTAGTACCTTACCAACTCCAAGTCCTCTCGTACTCTCTGCTACACCAGTTGGCCCAAAGAAGGCTTTGCAGGTCACATCATAGCACGCAAAGCCTAATATCTCTTGGCCTCTAGTGGCTACGTAGCAACTAATAGGCGTTCTACCAAAAGCTACATCACACTCACTTGCCCAGTGATTACCAAAATGAGTTCTTACCCATTCCACAATAGCAGTCTTCTCTGGTGAGATAGGTCTTCTAATCATAATCCCTTGCTCATTTAACTTAACTTCTTGTTCCCTAAAGCTTGGTAAATCATATAATTTGACTAACATATCTGGCATAATTCTTGTCACTCCCTTAGATAGACTATAAGTATATTCTATCAGATATATCGGGTTAAAATAAGCTTTTTAAAGGGGTTGCCTTGATTTTATCAAAAGACGCTTTGTTAAGTTTATTGATTGCCTCACTCAAATGGTCAATGCTTACGGCAATAGAGATATCTGCATAGCCTTCCATAATCATTGTGTTTACTCCTATCACCTCTCCACTTGCATTAAACAGAGGGCCTCCACTATTTCCTGGTGCTAGTGGCAAGCTTGATTGTAAGAGCATGGTCTCACCATCTTTCCATGCGTTTTGGTAGAGTCCTATAGTCACTGTATTATAAAGTCCAAGTGGACTACCTATAGCTAATACCTCATCCCCTTTTGCACTATTGGTTGGTGAACCCACTTTGACTGGTGTCCCAATAGCCTCAGTTAATTTGAGTATCGCAAGGTCTAGCTCAGGGTCTGCCATGATCACCCCTTCTACATCAATAATCGTGCCATCCACTAGCCTAATAGCACCTGACGTTTGCCCATCAATCACATGGTAGTTAGTCACTACAATTCCTTCTGCCACAAAGAACCCTGAACCAAGTGAATCCTGGTCTCCTAAGAATGTCACCGTCTTAGGGTCATTCTCCTTAATCATAGCTTTGATATCTAAATTCCCAACATCAATACTACTGGCAGTATCATTTTTTTCGTCTAGTATGATAGCACTCTCTACCTTAACACCCTCTTCAGATGCCGTTACATCTTTGTCTGTAATGACATCCACTTGACCAGCTTTTCCTAATAACTTCTGACTAAATGCTCCTACAAACTCCTGAGGTTTATCAGTCTCATCCCCTTCGCTATGGACATAGCTACAATACTTATCAACCTTGTACTGACCATCTTCCTTGATGATGTTACAAGTCCCCACATACTGTGTTTGTGTGAACGACTTCTCCGTATAAGTAGGTCCCTCAAGCGTTAAGATAACCCCTACTTTATACGCCCCATTGCCCCCTGCCAAGATTTTGACCGCATCAACCGACTTTAGCACCACATAGGCATCACTAGGCGGTAATAACTCCTCATTTTTCTCTACAAATCCTTTATCATTATAGGTCGTATCATCATAAAGTCCCATAGCATAACATTCAGGGTCATCTACATTAGCATCACTTGATGCATACTTTTCATAGAATGTCTTATAATCTGCACACCCTGCAAAAGTACCTTCTTTAAGCTTAAATGCACTAGTCTCGATATTATTCATAGCAAACCAATCCGTATAAAACTGCTCTACAAAAGCAATAACCTCGCTTGCTTCCTCAATCTCCCCTTGAGCAAGCTGTGTTTGCTTAGATGACACATTCTGAGAAACCACCTCTTCATCATCCATCTGACTCACTTTTTCCCCATTACTCTTCTCGGCGGTATGGGTATTTTGGTTAAATGGTTTGTTGACTTCAATAGTAATTCCCGAGCAGCCACTAAGGCTTATTCCTATAATTCCTATTAAGCCTATTGCGACTATTTTATTAATTATTTTCAAATCAATCTCCCCTCTCTCTTCTTTTAAAGTATATGCTCTATTTTCTTTTTCTTCAATATTTTTACTATTTTTAGAAAATATATTCTTTTTATTGTTAATTTCCTATATAATATTGCCTATGTAACTATTTTAAAAAGGGGAGATTTTAATGAACACTAAAAAACATTTTTTATTAGTTTTGGCACTTTGTATACTGACGCTTTTTGTAGGCTGTGGCCGTATCAAAATTTCTGTTGTAGACCCAAATAAGGATACTTCAAAAACAGCTACCAATAATGAGACTGACCTAAGTAATATCGATAATGCAATCGAAGAAGAAGACAATACCGCTAACCAAGAAGTAACTGAGAAAGCTCCGGATGCAGAACCCGTATCCAATGAAGTTACTCCTGATGAACCAGCTCCATCCTCTAATGATTCCTCATCAAGCTCAGATGATAGTGATGATCCTTATGCTTCTAAAACACCTTATAAAACACCTTCTCCTGAGGTCTATAATGAACTTTCCTATGACCAAGACCTCGTCAATGCAGAAGAATCTAATCCTTACAAAAAAGGTAAATATCCTGAAATTGACTTTATGGTAAGCTCTCTTACAAATTTCATTAACGGAGACAAATCTGTCTATGACTCTTTTATCAGTTACAATAGAGACCACAATTTTGAAGGTGATGAACTCATCTCTCTTACTGCTGATGATCAAACAAGTTTTGATAAATATCTTCAAAAAATGGCTATCGATATGGACCTTACCGAAGGTCAAAAGGTCAAATTAGATGTGACAGAAATCTCTTATCAAGGCACTTATACCACAACAGATACAGGTATCCGTTTTATGGTATGTGCAGACCTTATTCCAGAAGGTTCTAGTGATACATTCTTTGATGTCTACTTTATTTCTATCTTCGAAAAAGACGGTCAGCTCTATATGATGGTCGAATAAAACATAAAAAGTCCTACACACATTCTTTATTGGGGGAGAATAGGTGTAGGACTTTTATTTATAATCTATTATTTATAGCGTATTGTTTAGGGAGAATTATTTACCTAAGTAAGCATCTAATTGAGTTTGTGCCTCAATAATAATATCTTGGTATCCTGCTTTGTTAAGCTCTGCCATCATTTGTGGCACTACTTTTTCTGGATCAACAGAACCAGTAGTCAGTGAACCTTTGTATTTTTCTTGGATATTAGCACATGCTGCTACTTGGTTTTGAACTTTTTGTGTATTAAATGTAAATCCTAAAGCTGGTGAAGAGAACGCTGTTGCTTGTTGTGCTTCTAAATCAGCCCATTTTGTAGCTGGCGCTGGATCTACTGTATACATATTGAAGAATGTTCCTTGAGAATAAGCCGGTACTTGGTAACCATCATTTAATACTTCAATTGTTGTATCGCCTGTTTTGTTGTAATGTGTTCCTTCGATACCAAATGCAAGGAGATTTCTAAATTCCATATCTGTATTCACTAACTCAATGAGTTTCATAGATTCTTCAATGTGTTTTGAACCTGCTGATACCACTAAGAATGACCCTTGAATTGTTTTTGTAGAATACGCTGGTCCAAAGTATTGGTTAGCTACTACAGGATATTGACGTGTTCTTGCCCAGTCAATCTCTGCATGTGGATACCCTTGGTCAGAACCTAATGGTCTATATTTTGGATATTCTGTAAGTGTTGCAGCATCTGGATTGATTAAGCCTTCATTAAACCATTTATGAAGGATTTTTAAGTTATCCATAACATCTGCTTGGTCCCACATAGAAACAACTGTTGCAGATGCATCATCGTATTTTACACCTACATATGGCTTATCTAATAATTCATCATAACTATTAACTGCTGCCATAAACCCATTTACACCTTCTTGCCCTTGGAGAATAAGTGGGTATTTACTTGGGTCATCTTCTTTGATTTTCTTAAGTGCTGGCTCTAACTCTGGTAAAGTCTTCATTGTACTTACATCAATACCTAATCTGTCCACTAACTCTTTGTCCCAAACCCAGTACTGTGATTGTGAAGAGTCCTTATACGCTGGTACACCAAATATCTCCTCATTTACTGTAACACCTTTCCAGAGGTCCTCTGGCATGAATTTATGAAGGTCTGGTGTTACTGTTGGTAATAAATCTGTTAGGTCTGCAAAATACCCTTTATTTGCTAAGTCTGTGTAATTACTAATTCCTGCACCAAATGCAATATCGTAATTCTCACCACTTTGCACGATTTTAGATAATTTCTCACCGTACTCACCCCAGCTTACATACTTCATATCTACAGTCACATTAAGTTTTTCTTTTGTGTATTCATTAATTGCTTCATTTACTATTTTAAGGTCTTTTGGCTCATTTCCAATTGCCCACCATGTAAGGTTAACTGTGTCTCCTGACTTTGCACCATCTGTTTGCTCTTTGCCTCCACTACAGCCTACCATAGCTGACATCGCCATCATTGCTGCTAACATAAGTGTTACTGCTCTCATTTTTTTATTCATGATTACTACCCCCTGTATTCTCTCTTTATCATTAAATTACTGTGAATTTAAGATTCCTCTTATTCTTTTACTGCTCCAACTGTAAGTCCTGAAATAAAGTATTTTTGGAAGAACGGATATGAACATGCAATCGGTAAAACAACTAGCATAACAATGGCCATTCTCACACTTTCTGTTGGTAACTTAGCAATTAACTCTGCTGCTGAAGCCCCTATAGTTGATACATTTTGATTAATAAAGTCTATATCACTTTGGATACGGTTAAGCATGGCTTGAAGTGGTACAAGCTTGGAATCATCAATGAAAAGAAGTGCATTGTACCAGTCATTCCAATATGCAAATGTAAGGAATAATCCTACAGTCGCAATAGCTGGAAGTGAGATTGGAAGTACAATCGTTCCAAATATTCTAAGCTGACTTGCACCATCTATTTTTGCTGACTCAACCAGTGCATCTGGCACTGTTGTCTGGAAGAATGTTCTCAGCATGATGATATAGAATGATGATACTGACATTGGTAAAATCAGTGCCCATAAACTATTTTTGAGTCCTAATACTGTTGCTACGACAATATAAAATGAAATCATACCCCCACTAAAAAGCATTGGGATAAAGATAATCCAAGTAAATACTCCTCTAAGCTTAAAGCTTTTTCTAGATAAAGAGTACGCGATACTTGTATTGAGTAATAATCCTACGATTGTTCCTAATACTGTAACAAGTACTGATACCCCAAAGGCTGAAAATATACTCGCTCTTGCTTGCCACAAATATTTATAAGCTTCAAGAGAAAACTCCTTTGGCAAAAATCTATACCCAAACTGTGCGATTGATTGCTCTGAACTAACCGAAATCATGAACACCAAAATGACAGGTAAGATACAAATGACTCCAAATAGGATAAAGAGCACTGATAAAATAAAGTTTGTTGGCTTGGAAATACGATTAAATCTGTCAATTCCTTCTAAAACTTCTTCTTCTTTTTTAAATATTTTTTTCATCGCTGTCCCTCCCCCTAGAATAAGCCATTTTCGCCGTCTATTTTCTTAATAATTGTATTGGCTGTAATAATTGTTATAAATCCAATGATAGATTGGAAGAATGCTGCTGCTGAACTCATTGCCATACTACCTGTTCCCTCAATTGCCTTATAAACATAAGTATCAATTGTTGCTGTTGCATTAAATAATGTTCCTGCATTTCTAGGTAATTGATAGAATAGACCAAAGTCTGATCTAAAGATATTCCCTACTGCCATGATAAACATAATAATAATGATTGGCTTGATAAGTGGTACTGTAATGAACTTAATTTGTTGCCATTTGGTTGCTCCGTCAATAAGTGCTGCCTCATAGTAAGTCTTATCAATACCTGCAATAGCCGCTAAGTAAACAACCATTCCATAACCTACTGATTTCCAGACTTGCATAAACACTAATATGTAAGGCCAATAATCTTGCTCCATATACCACTGTATAGGCTGCATTCCAAATGTTGCCAAAACTTGATTCACAACTCCCTTATCATAGCTTAAGAAAGAAAATAAGAAATAACTTACAACAACCCATGATAAGAAGTGTGGTAAGAACATTGCTGTCTGGCAAAACTTCGCTAGCTTCTTGTGATAAAGCTGTGTAATAGCAATTGCTAATGTTACAGGAATAATCGTTCCCAAAATGATAAAGATTACATTGTAACAAATTGTATTTCGGATAATAACTGCCGCATCAGGTGTCTTGAATAAGAACTCAAAGTTTGTGAGGCCCACCCACTCACTTTGGAGTAAACTCTGGAAGAAGTTCTTCCCTGGCATCATTCTAAAATCCTTAAATGCAATCAAAATCCCTAGCATCGGTAAAAAACTAAATACCATATACCAAATAGCTGTTGGTAATGCCAATAACGTCAGTTCGGCATCGTCTTTTGTTAATTTAAATTTACGTGACTTAGCTGTTGTTGTCTTCATATAATCCCCCCTCAATTAATGTAAAACTATCGTTGTATAGGCGTAATTTTTTTTACACTCTATTTCCCGTTTTTAAGTTTTTTGTTTATTATTAACTTAATATATTTTTATACTACAACAACTTTGTGCAATTAGCAACAATAAATTTATAAAATAGTTTAAATTTTATCATTTATATTTAATTTTTGTTTACACTTTTGGGTTTTTATTTTACACTTTTAAATAATAAAATAACTCATTTTGGTACTAACCTAATCATTTACATAGCAAAAGAGTATGTTTATACCTCATAAACATACTCTTTTACTACATAAACATACTCTTTTAACCCCTAAATGAGTATGTTTGTTAATATTCTAATTGCTCCATACCAATTTGTTTTGCCTTGACTACACCTAAATTATGATAGGGCATAAACTCCACTTCCACAATATTGCTATACCTTGATTTTACTTCTTGTATGGCTTCATAATGAGCCTTTTCATCATTAATATTGGGGATAATTGGACACCTCAAAATAACGGATTTGTTCATGGTCTCTAAATAATCTAAGGTCTGTCTAATAGGTGCAAAAGACACCCCTGTATAGTACTGATGTGCTTGTTCTCCTGTAATCTTGTAATCCAAGAGGAATAAGTCTACATCCACTACGATTTGCTCTAATACGCTCACACTTCCAAAACCACTCGTTTCAATACAGGTATGAATCCCCTCACACTTACAAGCCTTAAGTAATTGACCTACAAACTCAGGGTGCGCCAGAGGCTCCCCTCCAGAAATAGTGATCCCCCCCTTGGATTTACGATAAAACGGTATATCTTCTCGCACACTCGCCATGACCTCTTCGACTGTCATTGACTGCCCTATCTGTTCTAATGCACCTTGTGGGCACTGACGGATGCACTCGCCACAGGACTTACACTGCTCAAAATTAACGGTATGCTTGTCTCCCTCTATATGATGAACCTCTGCCTCACATACCTTGGTGCATTGACCACAACCGATACACTTTTGTTCCAAATAGCTCAGCTGCTTACGGAAGCTCTGGGATTCTGGATTATGGCACCAAGCGCACTTTAATGGGCATCCTTTCAGAAAGACTGTTGTCCTGATACCAGGGCCATCATGTATACTGCATTTTTGGATATCTAATACAAGTGTTTTCATCCTATCCACCTTAATACGCACTGCGATTTAGGACTTCCACTTGTGTATCGTAGTCGAGGTTCACAAACTTAGCTGTAAAACCGCCCACTCTTACCATGAGATTTGGATAGTCCTCTGGGTTTTCCATAGCTTTTTTGAGGTCTTCTTGATTAACCACAGATATATTGGCCTGTTGACCCCCTAGCTCAAAATATGTTTCTAAGAGCATCTTAAACTTCTCTCTCTGGCCATTAAAGAGTCCTGGTGAGAACTTTAGGTTACTACTTGCCCCTGCATGAATAGACGTATCCAGCTTGACAAGGGAGCTGATGAGTG
>JBOFEH010000069.1:0-3515 GCA_051647765.1 Cellulosilyticaceae bacterium
CAGACCCAAAACAAATACTATCAATGATACCACTTTGGTGGAAGAGAGAAATAGCCGCCTCAGAAAATCTCTCAGCACTAGCTGTGGCAAAGGGGACAGGCAGTTCTAAAACCAGATCTACGCCAGCTTCAAGTGCCATTTGAGCCCTTGTATATTTATCAACGATACAAGGATTACCTCGTTGAGCAAAGTTTCCGCTCATAACTGCTACAATTTTATCACAACCTGTTAGTTTTTTTGTTTCTATAAGTTGATAAAGATGGCCGTTATGGAAAGGATTATATTCGGCAACAATGCCTGTAATATGCATAAAATGTATTCCTCCTCTATAAAAAGGTCATAATGAATCTTATTGTATACCAAAGTTTTGAAAAATTAAAGCAGGAAATTTTAAATTGACTCTTGTATACATGGAATACATTTACTATAATAAGATAGAGAGTAATCCAAAAAGGAAAAATTTGAAAGGGGTTTTTTTATGTCTTTTTTACAAAGCATTAAAGAACGTGCAAAAAATGATAAAAAAACGATTGTATTACCAGAAACTGGTGATATGCGTACATTAAATGCCGCTCATACAATTTTAGCAGAAGGACTTGCTAACCTTATTTTAATTGGTGATGAAGAAGAAATTTTAGCAAAAGCAGAAGGTTTAAATTTAAGCGAAGCAAAAATTGTAAATCCAACTGACTTTGAAAAAATGGAAGAGTATATAAATAAGTTAGTAGAGCTAAGAGGCTCTAAAGGAATGACTTACGAAAAAGCAAAAGAAACATTAGAAAAAGATGGTCTTTTCTTAGGCGTTATGATGGTAAAACAAGGTATGGCAGATGGAATGGTTGCTGGTGCAGCTAACTCTACAGCTAACGTACTTAGACCATCACTTCAAATCCTAAAGACAGCTCCAGGTACAAAACTTGTATCATCATTCTTCGTAATGGTTGTACCAGATTGTGAAATGGGAGCAAATGGTACATTCGTATTCTCTGATTGTGGACTTAACCAAAATCCAAATTCAGAAGAACTTGCAGCAATTGCTCAAAGTTCAGCAGAGAGCTTTATGCAATTAGTAGGTGAAGAACCTATTGTAGCAATGCTTTCACATTCTACATACGGTAGTGCAAAACACGCAGATGTAGATAAAGTAGTAGAAGCTACAAGACTTGCAAAAGAAATGGCACCAGAACTTAAAGTTGATGGTGAGCTTCAATTAGATGCAGCTATCGTTAAAGAAGTTGGACAAGCTAAAGCACCAGAAAGTAAAGTAGCTGGACAAGCTAATGTACTTGTATTCCCAGATTTAGATGCAGGTAACATTGGTTATAAACTTGTTCAAAGACTTGCAAAAGCAGAAGCTTATGGACCAGTTACACAAGGTATAGCTAAACCAGTAAATGATTTATCTCGCGGATGTAGCGCAGAAGATATCGTAGGGGTAGTAGCTATTACAGCGGTACAAGCACAAGCTAAGTAATAAATAAATATAACAATTCTCAAGGAGTGAATAGCATGAAAGTATTAGTAGTAAACTGTGGTAGTTCATCACTAAAATATCAATTATTAAATATGGAAAATGAAACTGAAATCGCAAAAGGTATTTGCGAAAGAATCGGTATTGAAGGATCATTCATCAAGCACACAACAGAAGGACAAGACTCTGTTAAAATTGCATGTGAATTCCCAACTCATAAAGAAGCACTTGCTAAAATGATCGCAATGTTAACAACTGGTGAAACAGCTTGTATCGCATCTGTAGATGAAATCGATGCAGTAGGACACAGAGTTGTTCATGGTGGAGAGAAATTTGCATCTTCAGTAATCATTACAGAAGAAGTAGAAGAAGCTATGAAAGAGTGTATCGAACTTGCACCACTTCATAACCCAGCTAACTTATTAGGAATCGATGCTTGTCGTGAGCTTATGCCACATGCACCACAAGTAGGTGTATTTGATACAGCATTCCACCAAACAATGCCAAGAGAAGCATTTATGTATGCTATTCCACAAGAATACTACAAAAAATATGGTGTACGTAAATATGGTTTCCATGGTACATCACACAAATACGTATCTCAAAGAGTTGCAGATATGTTAGGAAAATCAATTGAAGATACAAAAATCATTGTTTGTCACTTAGGAAATGGTGCAAGTGTATGTGCTGTTGATGGTGGTAAATCAGTAGAAACATCAATGGGATTCACTCCACTTGCAGGTCTTGCAATGGGAACTCGTTCAGGAGATATCGATCCAGCTATCGTTACTTTCTTAATGGAAAAAGAAGGATTATCAGCTAAAGAAGTTGATGCTATATTAAACAAACAATCAGGAGTTCTTGCTCTTTCTGAAATGGGAAGTGACTTTAGAGAAATCGAAGATGGTGTTGTAGCTGGAGATCCAGTATGTAGATTTACTATGGATGTATTCCAACACAGACTTGTATCTTACATTGGGGCATATGCTGCAATCATGAACGGTGTAGATGCTATTGCATTTGCAGGTGGTCTTGGAGAAAACAATGCAATCATGAGAGAAGAGTTAGCTAAAATGCTTAGCTGGATGGGCGTTGAGATTGATGTTGAGAAAAATAAATGCCGTGGTGTTGAAAGAGATTTATCTACAGCAAACGCTAAAGTTCGCATGATGTTAGTTCCAACAAACGAAGAACTTATGATTGCAAGAGATGCAGTAGCATTAACAAAATAGTTAAGGCAGTATTAGTAAATAATACGTTGACAAATAATCCTCAAATATGTATAATTACAGAAGTGTTACCTAGTGGAGTGAAAACAATGAACATTAATATCCAAACACTTATTAACAGACCTGAAATAGAATTTGAACAAGAAACAACAGTTTCTCTTAAAAATTTACATTTAGGCAGTGAAAAAACGGATTATGTAGTACAAGTTTGTGGCAAGGTCACTAGAGACGGGAATCTATATAGAGTAACCGGAACAGTAGATCTCACAATCAGAATGCTATGTGATAGGTGCATGCATGAATTTGATCATCCTATTCATGCTGATTTATACAGTGAATTTTCGTCAGACGAACAGTACGCCGGCGAGAATGAGGATGTAAAGCCTGTAATCAAGTCAAGCATTGATTTGTCAGATGATATATTAGAGGCTATAGTGATGGAGGTACCTATGAAATCTTTATGTAATGAAGATTGCAAGGGCATCTGCAAAAACTGTGGTGCTAATTTAAATCTCACAGCATGTGAGTGTAACTCAGCTGACGTAGATCTTCGACTAGAGCAATTAAAAGATATTTTTTGTGTAAACAACAAAAAATAGGATTACTTGAGGAGGTGTAACAAATGGCAGTACCAAAAAGAAAGACGTCGAAAGCAAGAAGAAATCAAAGAAAAGCGAACTGGAAACTTTCTCCACTTAACTTAGTGAAATGTTCTAAATGTGGTGAGTTAATGATGCCACACCGTGTATGTAAAGCTTGTGGTTCTTACGCTAATCGCGTTGTAGTTAAAGTAGATTAATTCTATGTCAAAGGGC
>JBOFEH010000070.1:0-8513 GCA_051647765.1 Cellulosilyticaceae bacterium
CTCCCAATATTATTCATGATTTGCATGGTTGTAAACTGTGGAAATTTAAAAAAGAGTACAATGGCCTCTTGTATCACAGATAAAAAAATCGCTCCTAAAAAAATGACTTTACCAAGACTTTTAATCAGTTCAACTAACATATCTTTTGAGACAATTTTTTTCATTCCCTTTAATGGATTCATCTTACTAAACTTAGGTGTTAAAGGTTTAAACGTGGGTTTATATCCTACTTGTAATAGACTGACCACTAATGCACCTACAAATAAGATGAGCCATAATGGACCATTGAGTATAACAATTTGTTGCAACCCCGTACCTAACGTCTTTAAAAGCATTTCTGTAGACGTCTGTTCCAAAATAAATGGTATATTATTAAAAGCTGATTCAATCCCTTTTATAATCCCATCTAAATAATAGGTTGCCAAAGCACCTAAACTTGTAAAGAAAAGCATCAATAGTACTGCCGTATTAAGTTCATTACTCTTTGCAACTTGTCCTTCTTTTCGTGCATCTTCTCTTTTTTTAGATGTTGCTTTCTCGGTTCTGCCTTCACTATCCGCACTAAAAAACTGTAAATCAAACATTAACCTCTGACTCATTCTACGGCACCATCCCTTGCACAATTTGATAAAAAGCATCCACAAGATGTTTAATAATAATCTCATTAAATAAAGGGAAGAGTGTGATTGTAATAAGTAATAAACTAAATAACACTAACATTTTAAGTGGCAGTCCTATTACAAACATATTCATTTGTGGTACTGTCCTCGCCAAGATTCCAAGTCCACAGTCTATAAGAAACAATACTGCGATAATAGGAGCTGATAGCTTAAATCCTAGTTCAAAAAACGTACTGATCGCACCTATGATAGGGTACATGATTTCGCCGTTTAATACTCCTTGTCCAATGGGAATGTGGACAAAACTTTCAACAACAGCTTGAATAAACCAATGGTATCCTCCCGAAGCTAAAAACACTGTTGCAAAGCCTAAATAATAAAATTTCCCAACAATTGGAACTTGCGTTCCACTATTAGGATCCATTAATGTACTCATTCCAATGCCACCTTGAATACTCCAAAGGTGCCCTACAAAATAATAAAGTTGAAAAAATATTAAAATACCAAAACCCATAATAAGACCAATAAGTGCTTCTTTTATAATCACTAAGAAAAATCCAATCAATGTACTATCTAATCCTGCAACGGAGGTACTTGGTATTGTATAAAATACAATCAGTGAAAGTGCTGCTGTTAATCCACCTTTTGCTAAAGGTGGTAATTTTGTTTCTGTCATAATTGGCAAAAAAAACAACGCAAATAAAATACGTATAAAAATAAGTAGCCAAATATCAACATGATTATAAATTTCCATCATTTCTATCATACACCAGCCACCTTATAAAAATTGATTGAAGTTGGTAAAAATTTTTGTGATAAAAGTAACTAAGGTTGTTAAGATCCATGAGCCAAAAAGTACAATGGCCATAAACACCCCTATTATCTTAGGTATGAATGCTAATGTTTGCTCTTGTATAGATGTAGCTGTCTGAAATATGCTGACCACTAACCCTATAATAAGTGCCACCAAAAGCATAGGGGCCGATACTTTTATCATAATCATAATACCTTCTCTCATGGTGTCCATTACCATTTGTTCCATACTTTCACCCCTTATCTAAACGTCTGAACAAGCTGTCCTATAAGTAAATTCCAACCATCTACTAATATAAATAATAATATTTTAAAAGGTAGCGCAATCATTGCAGGTGGTAACATCATCATCCCCATAGACATGAGTGTTGATGCAACAACCATATCAATGACAATAAACGGAATATATATCAAAAATCCTATGATAAACCCTGCGCGTAACTCACTGATAATAAATGCTGGAATAACAATATGCATCGGTAATTCCTCAAGCATCACACTTGCACTCTCAATAGGCTCTCTTCCTGAAAGATCCATAAACAACTTAATGTCTTCATCCCTTGTTTGCCTTAACATAAAGGACTTTAGTGGCATAATACCTACCTCAAGCGCTTGTTCCTGGGAAATAACTCCCTGTTCATAGGGTTCATAAGCAACTGTCTTCATTTCTGTCAGAACAGGACTCATAATAAAAAATGTGATAAACAGTGCCAGTCCAATAATAATTTGATTAGGTGGCATCTGCTGCGTTCCAAGTGCTGACTTTAAAAAGTGTAATGAAATGACAATCCGTGTAAAACTTGTCATCATAATCAAAATAGATGGTGCCAACGCTAAGATTGTCAAAATAAGCATCATCTGCAAGCTAGAGCTTAAGCCTGTAGGCGTATCTGCTGATCCTACCTGAATATCAATATTAGGAATAGGAACCGTTGCATATACTTTTTGCTCCAATAAATACATTGCCATCACTAGCATGATTCCAACATTTGTATATTTTCTCGTTCTACTTTGCCTTTTCATCTTCCTTCTCCTGTTTCCCTTTTATCCATTGTGTTAGATAGTTTTGGAATTGGCCTACTTCTATATTTTCAAATTGTAATGCATCATCCTCTAATTTGAAACAATACTCTATGTGTTCTTTTGTCATTCCTATCACATGATAATCCTTACCTATCTTAACGATACAAAGTGTCTGGCCTTGTCCTAATCCAAGGTACTCAACCACCTTCATATGTTTATGAGGCACCCCCCCTTGCTTAACTTGTGCCAGTTTTCGTGTCACAAGATAAGCAAGGTATAATACCCCACTAAAAACAATTATCAAAAATAAGAGTTCCAATAATACACCTAGACTTTGGCTAGGCATTCTCTTAGCCTACTACTTTTCTAACAGCTTCAATAACACGTTCTGCTTGGAATGGTTTAACAATAAAGTCTTTTGCACCTGCTTGGATAGACTCTATAACCATTGCTTGTTGACCCATTGCAGAACACATAATCACTTTAGCATTTGCATCTGCTGCTTTGATTGCCTTAACTGCTGCAATACCATCCATTTCTGGCATTGTGATATCCATTAATACGAGATCTGGTTTAAGCTCTTTATATTTTTCTACAGCCTTTGCACCATTTTCAGCTTCACCTACAACATTATAGCCATTTTTTGTTAAGATATCTTTAATCATCATTCTCATAAAAGCTGCATCATCAACAATAAGTATATTTTTTCCCATTTTGTACACCTCTTCTAAATTCTATTTTCTCTATTCACAATATCTGTAATACGAATACCAAAGTTTTCATCAATGACAACAACTTCACCTTTTGCAATGAACTTCCCATTGACTAAAACATCAATAGGTTCACCTACTAGACGGTCAAGTTCAATGACACTTCCTGGTCCGTATTCTAATATTTCTTTGATTTTTTTCTGAGTACGCCCAAGTTCTACTGAGACTTCTAGCGCAACATCCATTAATAAATCCATATTTTCTTTTGGATAATACGCTGGTTGTTTATCAAAACTTGGGAATACAGGTTTTTGAACTTCCACATCTTTTGTTACATGCTGCTGTTGCATTTGCATTTGTGGTGTTTGCATATGCTGCATTTGCCCCCCTTGATACGATGGCTGTATAACTGGTTCTTGATAATACATTTCTTGCATAGGTCTTTGTGCTTGCATAGGTCTTTGTGCTTGCATAGCCCCTTGGTTCATTTCGACATAAGTCTCTTGAACAGGTTGTACTGGTGGCGTTGGCACTGGCACTGGTTCTTCATAAGAAACAGCTTCTGCCTCTGGATGAAGTAAATTACTTACCATATTTTTTGCGAAGCTCAGTGGTAATACTTGCATTAATTCGCTATCAATAATGTTTTCAAATATTTCAATCTTAAATGCAATTTTAACAACTGATTCACTTCGATTTAAAATATGTTCAAGCTTTTCTTTAGACTTACCAATAGAGATTGCTTCTGGTGGGCTAATATCTATTTTTTTGTCAAACATTTGAGACATCGATGTCGAAGAAGAACCAATCATTTGATTCATCGCTTCTGCAATAGCACTTAAATGAAGTTCTGAAATCGGTTCTTCTGGAACTTCACCACTTCCACCCATCATCAAATCTGCAATCACTCTAACATCTTTTTCTTTGAGCATCATTAGGTTCATCCCTAATAAGCCCTCAGTATAACCTACCGTCACCGCTACTGTATCTTCTGTAATTTGACCTTGTAACTGCTCAAAAGAAAGTACCTCAACTCTTGGTGTGGTAATCATTACTTTATGGTTATTTAATAATGCAAATAATGTGGTTGCTGCTGTCCCCATACTGATATTACCGATTTCCCCCAAAGCATCAATTTCTTCAGGGGTTAACGCTTCACTATCAGACGTTACGGGGTCACTATCAATATTTAAACCACCTAATAATGCATTTATTTCCTCTTGGGAAAGCATTTCTCCAGTCATTATTCATCCTCCCTTGTTATGATATGCTCAACTTTAATCGCTGACTTATTTTTATAAGCTCCTGGGCTTGCTGTGAATTTGAGAATATTCCCTACGTAAACCTCTACGGGACTTTCGACACTTGTGTCAAGCTTAATGATATCCATGGGTTGTAATTCTAAAAATTCCTTAATGCTAATATGTGTCTTTCCTAATACAGCCTTCACAGGAATAGATGTTTTTTCTACTAACTTTTCAATATCTCTCTGGTAGGATGCATCATTGGTATGTTCTTTATGGGCAAACCAATACTTTGTATTTAATTTATCCATGATTGATTCAATCACAATATGTGGAATACAAATATTAAGCATTCCTTCTACTGAACCCAGTTTCACACTTAATGTAATGAGTGCTACCATTTCGTTTGGAGAAATAATTTGAACAACCTGAGAGTTTGTTTCAATTTTTTCTAAGCGTGGTGTAAGTGTTGCTACATTCTCCCATGGCTCCACCATTAAAGCAGCAAACTGCTTGAAAATCTTTTCTAAGATAATATGTTCAATATCTGTAAAATCCCGTATTTTTTCAAGGCTATTCCCTGCCCCTCCTAAAACCCTATCAATAATAGCATAGCCCAAATTGGGAGATAGTTCAATAATTATTGAACCAGTAAATGGCGCAAAATCAACAATTGAAAGAATAACCGGGTTACTTAACGAATTTGTAAACTCTGAATACGTAACAGCTTCTGCATTGAGTACTTCTACAGGCACTAAATTTCTCAAATAACCTGATAAGTATTGTGACACGAGACGTGCATAGCTCTCAAATATAATTTCTAGTGTTCTAAGCTGTTCTTTTGAGAATTTAGATGGTCTTGTGAAATCATATTGTTTAATGACACGCTTTTTATCTTCTTCTTTAATATCTTCAACATCTATCTCACCTGTGGTGAGTGCCTTAAACAAATCATCTATTTCACTCTGTGAGAGTATCTCACCCATATAGGATCACCTCCTTACCTGTCTCGTTATTGGACGAAAAAGTCTCCAAAATAAACGTTTTGTACGACAGTTGTATTTAGTAGTTCATTCACTTTTGTGACAATTTCATCACCTAATTTTTCCTGTGCATCTTGTCTAATCATCATTTCATATGTTTGTTGTCTTAAAATGGCTATAATACCATCTCTAATCTTGATTTGCTGTGCTGCAAATGCCTCATTAAACTTCTTATATTCCTTACTTTTGCTATCGACTTCTAATGCAACAACAATTCTCACGACATGTGGATTATTTGCCTCATCTAAAATATTAGCTGTAATCGCTTCTGCTAAATTGACCAATTCTAGATTTTTACTATCCACTTCCTTTGTTTGCCCTTCTTGTGGTTGTTGACTCGTCTTGTTCATGACACTAATAGCCATAAATGTACTGGTTCCTGCTACCACAGCAAGAACAATAAGGGCTACGATGACAAAAATTTTAAATTTATTATCCACTCTTAATTCCCCACCTTTCTATCTATTATTGATTGACTTTGCAAGTTTAATTTCTACACGCCTATTTTGGGCTCTACCCTCTGGCGTACTATTATCTGCAATTGGCCTGTATTCACCATATCCTTCTGCCGAGATGCTCTCGGGTGAAAAACTCATTTCATCAATAAAAAATTTGGCTACCGCTATTGCCCTAGCAGAAGATAGTTCCCAGTTACTAGGAAACTGGGTGGTGTTAATAGGAATATTATCCGTATGCCCTTCTAACTTCATCTGATAGCCCTCTTGACTATGTGTCTTAAGCTGATTACCTAGTTGACTAAGAACAGGTGTTGCTGCTGGCTTAAGATTGGCATTTCCTATTTCAAACAATAAGGCATCTTCAAATGTAATAATAATAGCATCACCCCTTTGTTCTACCCCTACGGTGTCTTCTAGCTTTTTATCATAAATGAATTTTTCAATTTCCTTTTCTACACCTTTTAGTTCATTCTTGATTTGTTCGCTACTTGAATCTGTGATGTTCTTTTGACTAGGAAATTGCTGCATGCCATTTCCTAGCATACCCACTTCATTCATAACAATTTCGCCACCATCTAAGATCCCTGTTGAGCCTGAAAAAGAATCAATAAATGCTTTGAACTTGGCCGCATCTACTGTCGACATTGAAAAAAGTAATACAAAGAAACATAATAATAACGTCATCATATCCCCATATGTATTCATATAGGCAGGTGCACCTTTTTTAGGTTCATCTTGGCTTTTTTTCATATTACCTACCTACTTTCTTTATTCATTTGCCTCACTATTTCCTAGGTCACGCATATTCGGTGCTAAGAATGCTTTGAGTTTTTCTTCAATAACACGTGGATTCTCTCCTGCTTGAATGGATAAGAGCCCTTCAATCATCACTTGTTTGAGTAATAATTCATCATTACTTTTAATTTTGAGTTTGTTAGCCATTGGTGTTGCAAAAAAATTGGCTATTAATGACCCATAGAAGGTTGTTACCAATGCAACTGCCATTTTAGGTCCAATAGATGACGGATCATCCATATTATCTAGCATACAAATGAGCCCGATAAGTGTTCCTATCATCCCCCATGCTGGTCCTAAATCTGCTAGAGTACCCCAAAAGCCCTGATAATCTTTATGTCTAGTTTCAATAAATGTTAACTCTGTCTCTAATATATTACGTACCAGTTCTGGGTCTGTACCATCAACAATAAGTAAAATACCCTTTTTGAGGAATGGGTCTGACATACTATGTGCCATTTCCTCCAAAGCTAGTAAGCCTTCTTTTCTCGCTGCTAATGCTAACTCATTAATTTGGTTAATAAGTTGCTTCGGATCTAATGTTGTATTTTGAAATCCATGCTTGATTGTCTTTAAAGAGTCTAAAAACTTATCCAAAGGATAAGCAATAAGCAGCGCTGCTGCACTTCCTCCAAATACAATCATAATTGATGGGAGGTCAAAAAACAAAATTAATCTTCCACTTAATAAAATTGATACAATAATAAATACGACACCTGATCCTAATCCCACTAAGGTTGATATATCCATTTGTTCACCTCTTTATATCTGTATTACAACCTGTCTATCGTGTATGAATATGCTGTTTATAGGTTATAACCTTATTTATAATTTCTTCTTTTGTTTCACTCACAATCAGTTTTTTCCCTGTCGTCAATGTCATAATTGTGTCTGGCGTTTGTTCAATCATTTCAATGAGTTCTGCATTGACTGTGATTTCAATACCGTTCAGTTTTGTAACATTAATCATAGGTATCACATCTTCCCTTTATTATTTAACATTACAAATAGATGAATCAGCCTAGGCTGATTCACCTACCCATTAACGTTTGATATTTACGAGTTCTTGGAGCATCTCATCTGACGCTGAAATAATACGTGAGTTGGCTTGGAAACCTCTTTGTGTCACAATCATCTCAGTAAATTCTCTTGAAAGGTCTACATTTGACATTTCAAGTACACCTGCTTGGAAGTTACCTGCCTCACCAATACCATCAAAATCCCCTGAGTTAGCTGTTGTTTGGAATAAGTTATCACCTACTTTTTGAGGTTTTTTTTTTACTTATAACCCTTTTTACCAGTACAATCAGACATTTTCAATCAGTACAAATGAATGAATTAATTTATTGACGCAAATCTGATATAAAATTATAAAATTGGCTTCCTGTGTGAGACAATATTACCTCTGTTGGGATAACCTTACATCAAATTTGGTTGAAGTTCACTCACTCACTCACTCACTCATTTTCTACCGCTTATCCGAACTACCTCGGGTCACGGGGAGCCTGTGCCTATCTCAGACATCATTGGGCATCAAGGCAGGATACACCCTGGACAGAGTGCCAACCCATCGCAGGGCACACACACACTCTCATTCACTCACGCAATCACACACTACGGACAATTTTCCAGAGATGCCAATCAATCTACCATGCATGTCTTTGGACTGGGGGAGGAAACCGGAGTACCCGGAGGAAACCCCCGAGGCACGGGGAGAACATGCAAACTCCACACACACAAGGCGGAGGCGGTAATCGAACCCCCAACCCTGGAGGTGTGAGGCGAACGTGCTAACCACTAAGACAAC
>JBOFEH010000071.1:0-8846 GCA_051647765.1 Cellulosilyticaceae bacterium
ACTCTTAGAGGAACAAACAAGCCACGGTGAGTTTTGGAATGATATGGACAAAGCCCAAGGTGTGCTTCAAAAGCTTAAGGGCTACAAAGAACGTGTGGCAGAGTATGAGAAGTTATGCACAAGCTTTGAAGATGTGCAGACACTTATTGAAATGGGTATCGAAGAAGAAGATGCTGACCTTGTGATAGAAGCCAAGGAAGAAGCAGAACGTTTTACAAGCCAATATGAAGAAATGCGTATTGCGACACTACTAGATGGTGAGTATGATAGCAATAATGCGATTCTTTCACTACATGCAGGTGCAGGTGGTACAGAGGCTTGTGACTGGGTGAGTATGCTCTATCGTATGTATAATAGATGGGCTGAGCGCAAAGGCTATAAGATTGAGGTGCTTGATTACTTAGATGGTGATGAGGCGGGTATCAAATCTGTAACGATTCAGCTTACAGGAGAGAATGCTTATGGTTACCTGAAGGCAGAAAAAGGTATTCATCGTCTCGTGCGTATTTCCCCATTTGATTCGTCAGGGAGAAGACATACGTCTTTTGCATCATGTGATATTATGCCACAGCTTCCAGACGATATCGAAGTAGATATTCGTACGGAAGACCTCAAAGTGGATACGTATAGATCGAGTGGTGCAGGTGGTCAGCACGTTAATACAACAGACTCTGCGGTGCGTATTACTCATATGCCAACAGGTGTTGTTGTTCAGTGCCAAAACGAGCGTTCACAGATTCAAAATAGAGACAAATGTATGCAGATGCTAAAAGCCAAGCTCTTTGAAAAAGAAAGAGAAGAACAAATGGCAACATTAGATGGCATCCGCGGTGAGAAAAAAGAAATCGGATGGGGCAGTCAGATACGTTCTTATGTATTCCATCCTTATAATATGGTCAAAGACCATCGTACAAGTGAGGAATCGGGAAATACAGGAGCTGTAATGGACGGTGATATTGACCGCTTTATTAATGCCTATCTTGTATGGATTCATCAGAGAGACTAAGGTTTAGAAGTTAGGGGAGGGGATCATATGTCAGAGCAAGTGGTAGTGTTTAAATTAGCAGACCAAGAGTACGGGATTGATATTATGAGGGTTATCGAGATTGATAACGTTCAAAATGTGAGGTTAGTACCTGAGTTACCGAGCTATATAGAGGGAATAGTCAATGTTAGAGGTGAGATTTATCCTATCTATGATCTTAGGAAGAGATTTAAGCTCAAGACGCAAAGTGAGGGCGCAGAAAGTAAATTTATTTATATGCGTTTAGATGACATACAAGTTGGTTTTAGGGTAGATAGTGTATGTGAGATTTTAAGTATTTCACCGGATAATATTGAACCGACACCAAAAATGATTTCTAAGTATGACAGCAAGTATATCACAGGGGTAACTAAAAAAGACGGCAGAATGATTTTACTCCTAGATATTGAGCTTTTAGTTTCTGATGAAGACCAACAAAAAATTTCAGAAGTGATTTAAAGATAAGGAGTGTTCTAAAGGGTGTTGGGCCTTTTAGGACACTTTTTTGCGTATATAAACCTGAATAAATATAAAAATATAAAATAAAACAAAAAATAAGTGACATTTTACCAGTAAGCCTTAGGAAGGTAGATGAAATATTATGCAATGTTATGAAAAAAATATTTAGACAATTGAATTTGTTGAAAATTTAAAATTCATATGGTATAGTCTTTTTATAAAATACAAATGTTCACCTATTGCGAACAAGGAGAATATGATGAAAGAGAAAAAGCAGTTTTACGTTATTGATAAAGAGGTGTTGCCGGAGGTTTTTGTAAAAGTTATGGAAGTCAAAACACTTCTAGAACAAGACCCTAATCGCACAGTGCAAGAAGTTACTGAGAAAGTTGGGATTAGTAGAAGTTCATTTTACAAATACAAAGATTCTATTATGCCTTTTTATGAAAAAGGCAAAGGGCAGACGATTACAATTCTTATTCATCTTACAGACGAGGCGGGCAAATTGTCAGAAGAGCTTAACTATATTGCCAATCAAGGGGCGAATGTACTGACGATTAATCAGATGCTCCCTATGAATGGTATTGCTCTTGTCAATATATGCATGCAAACGCACAATATGGTGAGGGAAGTAAGAGATTTATTAGATGGCATTGAAAGTATGCCGGGTGTTCAAAATGCGAAGGTATTAGCTAGAGAATAGAATATAAAAGGAGGCGCTATCATGAAAGTAGCTGTGTTAGGATATGGAACTGTTGGTTCAGGGGTAGTAGAGGTATTAGAGGCGAATAGCAAGAGTATTGAGAAGAAGGCTGGAAAACCTATAGAGGTAAAATACATCCTAGATATTAGGAATTTTGAAGAAGACCCAAGAAAAGCACTCATCACAAGTGATTTTAACACCATCTTAGAAGATGAAGAAGTTGAAATTGTAGCAGAAGCAATGGGTGGTGTTGAGCCAGCTTATACTTATGTGAAAGCAGCTTTACAAGCAGGTAAGAGTGTTGTGACTTCTAACAAAGAGTTAGTAGCCCTTCATGGACCAGAATTATTAGAGATTGCAAAGCAAAAATGTATTAACTTCTTATTTGAAGCAAGCGTTGGGGGCGGGATTCCTATTATTAAGCCACTTAACAATGCTTTGACAGCAGATGAAATTGTAGAGATTAGTGGAATTTTAAATGGTACAACAAACTTTATCTTAACAAAGATGAAGAACGAAGGAAGAAGTTTTGATGATGTGCTTAAAGAGGCCCAAGACTTAGGCTATGCAGAACGTAATCCAGCTGCTGACGTAGAGGGCCATGATGCTTGTCGTAAGATTGCTATTCTTTCATCATTAGCTTTCGGTGAGCATATTGATTTCCAAGATGTACCGACAGAGGGTATTACCAAGATTACAAAAGAAGACATGGACTATGCAGCAAGTATGGGCTATGTTATCAAGATTTTGGGCAGTTGCAAAAGAGAAAATGGAGAAATCTTTGCACGTGTAGCACCGATGATGATCTCTAATGAGCATCCTCTTGCTATGGTTAATGATGTGTTTAATGCAGTATTCATCCACGGCAATATGGTGGGAGATGTCATGTTCTATGGTAGAGGTGCTGGTAAATTGCCAACAGCTAGTGCAGTAGTATCTGATATTGTAGATGCGGCAAGACATCCAGAAACAACGATTACAATTCAATGGAGCAGAGAAAAGTTAGCGCTCAAAAACAAAGATGAAGTGATGAGCCAATATTTTGTAAGACTAGAAGGGGACAGATTATTTGCAGCAAACCGTGTCAAAGAGTTGTTTGGTGACGTTGAAGAAATTCCAGCACTGGCAGACCATGAGTATACTTTCGTAACACCACTCGAAAAAGAAGGCCAGATTGAACACAAATTAACACAACTAGCAGATGCAAAAGTAGTGAGTAAAATACGTATTCAGAAATGAGGGATAAAATGAAATATGTTGTTGTCTTAGCAGATGGTATGGCAGATGAAGCCATTGAAGCACTAGGAGGCAAGACACCTTTAGAATATGCACAAATACCGACTATTAATGGACTCGCAGCTTACAGCAAAATTGGACTTGTGGCGACAATACCAGAAGGATGCGCTAAGGGAAGTGATACAGCCAATTTATCTGTATTAGGTTATGATCCCCAGAAGTATTATTTTGGAAGAAGTTCTTTAGAAGCACTGAGTATGAGAGTACCCCTTCGTGATACAGATATTACATTTAGAACCAATGTAATTACTGTTAGTGAAGAAGGAGACTATGAAGACAAAGTCATAGTGGATCACAGTGCGGATGAAATCACTACACAAGAAGCAACGATTTTGATTCAAGCAGTCGCTGAGGCACTTGGAGATGATATCAAGAAATTCTATCCAGGAGTAAGCTATAGACATCTCTTGGTATGGGACGGTGGCAGCACCAATATAACGCTGACACCACCCCATGATATTATAGGCAAGCGTTTAGGCGATTATAAGCCAAGTGGCAAGAATGCTTGTGTGTTTTGGGAAATGATGCAAAAAAGCTATGATATTCTCCAAAATCACCCTATCAACGAAGCCAGAAGACAAAAAGGATTACGCCCAGCCAATAGTATTTGGATTTGGGGAGAAGGTACCAAGCCTAATCTTCCTCAGTTTAAGGAGAAGTATGGTGTGACAGGGGCCGTTATTTCGGCAGTAGATCTCATCAAGGGGATTGGTCTTGGCGCGGGGATGGCTTCAATTGATGTAGAAGGTGCAACGGGTAATGTGCATACTAACTATGATGGTAAGGCAGCAGCAGCGATTAAGTGGCTTATAGAGGAAGACAATGACTTTGTGTATGTTCATTTAGAAGGACCAGATGAAGCAGGACATAGAGCAGAGCAAGACAATAAGATTAGAGCTATGGAGCTCATTGATGAGCGTATTGTAGCACCTATCAAAGAAGCATTAGAGGTAAATGGCTTGGATTATCGTATGATGGTATTACCAGATCATCCAACGCCACTTAGACTCAGAACCCACACAGATGACCCTGTACCTTATCTGATTTATGACTCCAAGCAAAGGGAAGTGCTTGATAAAGAGGCCAAGTATACTGAAGAATATGCTAAAAAGTGTAGCGAAGTTGTTGAAATTGGACATGATTTGATGACATTATTCTTATTAAAAGAATAAGTTAACAAAAAACAAATAAATAAACTAAAAATAACATTTTTTTCTAAACAAATGTTATAATAGATGTCTACAAAATGATTTAAGCTGAAAAGGATAAAGGAGGAGACAAGGTGTTAATCGTACAAAAATTCGGTGGCAGTTCTGTAGCCAATGCAGAGCGTGTCTTTAATGTAGCACGTAGAATTGTTGAAACTTATAAAGCGGGGAATGAGGTTGTTGTTGTGCTTTCTGCTCAAGGAGATACAACAGATGATCTTATTGCAAAAGCAAAAGAAATTACACCAAGCCCAAGCAAGAGAGAGATGGATATGTTACTGACTACTGGAGAGCAGCAATCAGTGGCGCTTATGGCGATGGCTATTACAGCAATGGGTTATCCAGCTGTATCACTTAATGCGTATCAAGTAGGTATGACAACCACTTCTGCCTATAGTAATGCAAGACTGAGAAAAATCGACCCAGACCGTATGCGTAGTGAGCTTGATCGCAAAAACATCGTTATCGTAACAGGGTTCCAAGGGATGAATCGTTATGATGACCTGACAACACTTGGACGTGGTGGTTCTGATACAACAGCTGTAGCGATTGCAGCGGCACTTCATGCAGACAAATGTGAGATTTATACAGATGTAGATGGTGTGTATACAGCAGACCCACGTGTCGTGTCTAACGCTAAAAAATTAGAAGAAATTACATATGACGAAATGTTAGAGTTAGCTTCTTTAGGAGCGAAAGTACTTCATAATCGTTCAGTAGAGCTTGCCAAAAAATATAATGTAGATTTAGTAGTAAGATCAAGTTTAACAAATGCTGAGGGAACAGTCGTTAAGGAGGTTTGTAAAATGGAAAAAATGATAATTAGTGGTGTAGCTGGTGATGATGAGATTGCACGTGTTTCTTTAATAGGACTTGCAGACACACCAGGAAAAGCGTTTGATGTATTCGCAACACTTGCAAAGAAAAATGTAAACGTTGATATTATTCTTCAATCAATTGGGCGTGATGGGACAAAAGATATTTCTTTCACGATTGCAGACACAGCTTTAGAAGATGCAAAACAAGTGATTGCAGAAAATATGGAACGTTGGGGAGCAAAAGAAGTTGACTACAACGAAGATATGGCAAAAGTATCTGTTGTAGGAGCTGGTATGGTGGCAAATGCTGGTGTAGCATCAAAAATGTTTGAGGCGATGTTTGATTCACACATTAATATACATATGATTTCTACATCAGAAATTAAAATCTCTATTCTCATTGACAAAAAAGACATGAAGAAAGCTATGAATGCGATTCATGATGCATTCAATCTTGCAGACTAAAGTGAAGTGGAGACTTAAGCACGAGAGGATGCTTAAGTCTCTTTTTTTGTCTGGGGTGTTATAATGGTCACTTTTGTTTTATAATAAATAAACAAGAGATTATGACAAGATAGTAGGAGGCAGACATGAAAAAAGGTTTATTTATTGCACTAGAAGGTGGAGAGGCAACTGGCAAAACAACTACTGCTAGAGCACTTCAAGAAAGGCTTGAAGCAAAGGGGTATGAGGTTATCATAACAAGAGAGCCAGGTGGGATTCCATCGGCAGAGGCAATTCGTGATAATATTATGGATTATCATGTGGATCCAAAGAGCGAACTTTTGCTTTATTTAGCGGCAAGAAGAGAACATCTTGTTCAAAAAGTAATGCCCGCTCTAGAGAAGGGCAAGATTGTCATTACAGATCGTTTTCATATTAGCTCGTTGGTTTATCAAGGACATGCCAGAGGGCTTGGCATGGATGTGGTAAGAGGGCTTAATGATTTTGTATGTGATACTTATCCAGATTTAAATATTATTGTGGAATTACCTGTGAAGGTTAGTATGGCAAGAAAGCAACATGTAGAGGATATCAATCGTTTAGATTTGGAGGGAGAAGCCTTCCACAAAAAGGTGGAAGAAGGATACCGATTAGTGTGTGAAATGGCACAGGATCCCATAGAAACTGTAGATGGGCAACTTCCGATAGAGACAATGATTGATACTATAGAGAATATTATTCTCAAATACTTATAAAAAAGAGTACGTTCTATTTAAAAGGGGAGATTTTTGATGATAAAAGTAAAAGTTCCAGCTACTACAGCAAACTTAGGTCCTGGATTTGATAGTATAGGAATGGCACTTCAGCTTTATAATATTGTATATGCAGAAGAAATAGAATCAGGATTAGAAATTATTATTCAAGACGGGAATATGAGTATTCCTACAGATGAGAGCAACTTGATTTATCAGACCATATGTCATTTTTATGAGGAAATCGGTAAACCTGTTCCTGGCGTAAGAATTATACAGCAAGATAGTATCCCACATACCAGAGGTCTAGGTAGTAGTGCGGCATGTATCGTGGCAGGGCTTCATATTGCAAATGCTCTTAGCAAAAGCTTCTTCTCTAAAGAAGAATTGGTGCAAATGGCAGCGCAGTTAGAAGGTCATCCTGATAATACAACACCTGCACTATTAGGTGGCATGACTGTTGGGGCTATGACCGATGAGGATATGAAGTATGTTAAGATTAGAGTCGCAGAAAATATGCATTTTGCAGTCATGATTCCTGAGTTTACATTATCTACGGAATTAGCAAGAAAAGTGCTCCCAACGCATATTCCACTCAAAGATGGCGTATTTAATGCTTCAAGAGCAGCACTTCTAGCAGCGTCTATGATTACAGGAGATATAGAAAATCTTACCATGGCTATGGAGGACCGTTTCCACGAGCCTTACCGTGCAGAGCTTATTCCGCATATGAATGAGGTGATTGCACATGCTAAGGAATGTGGTGCTAAAGGATGTTGTTTAAGTGGTGCAGGGCCTACTATTATTGCAGTCATCAAAAATGTTGTAAGCTTCAGAAAAGAAATGGTAAGTTTTTTAGAGGGACTTGAGCAAAAGTGGCAAGTACAGATGTTACAGGCAGACCAAAATGGCGCACAGGTTTGGATTGATGAGGAATTACGTTATTAATCCTAAAAATGATTTGGCATTTGTGTGTGTTTATATTATAATAGGGAAATATGAAAATTAAATCAGACATGTAAATAATTGACGGGAAGAGGAAGGACAACATGACAGAAAATAAGCAACCCTATGTTCTTGTGTTTGGGATTTCTATTTGTGATATATTTGGATTTACGCATGATAATTACAGAGTCAAAGATTCAAACCCAGGAAGAGTAAAAATGTCTTACGGTGGTGTATGTAGAAATATTGCGGAGAATATGGCACGGGTAGCCATTGATACAAAATTTATCTCTGTATTAGGTGATGATGACAAAGGACGATGCCTTTTAGAAGATGCAAGACGTATGCAACTTGATATGGAACACTCACTCATCGTACCAGGTGCGTCTACACCTACATATATTGCAATTTTAGATGAACATGGGGAAATGGTTTCTGCTGTTGTAGACATTAATATTACAGAGCATCTTACAAAAGAGTTTGTAGACTCTAAGGCGGAGGTCATCAAAAATGCAGAGTATGTATTTGTAGACTCAGATGAACCAGAGCTTATGGAATATATGGTCAAAGAATATGGGAAATACACACGTTTTGTATTAGACCCTGTTTCAGCAGCCAAAGCAGAGAATATGAAACCGTTCATTCAGTACTTCCATACGATTAAGCCAAATCGTTATGAGGCGGAGGTTTTATGCGGATTCAAACTGGATTCAAAAGAAGCAGTTCATAGAGCGGGCCTTTATTTTAGAGAATTAGGGATTGAGCAAGTATTCATCAGCTTAGATGCAGATGGTATTTATTATCATGATGGTCATGAAGCGGGTATTATTAAAGCCAGCAAAGTCAATGTGGTCAATGTAACAGGGGCAGGAGATGCCTTTGTTGCAGGGATTGGCTATGGTTATTCGCATGATTTATCTGTCAAAGATACAGTGAAGTTTGCTATTACGATGTCAAATATTACCATTGCTCATGAAGAGACAATTCATCCTCAGATGGGTGAAGCGTATGTCAGCGATATTTTAGCCCAAACGATTTGGTGTGAACACCAATTTTAACAAAATAATATATGATTAAAAAGAGAGATAAGAGAGTGATTCTTATCTCTCTTTTTGTATCTAGATCCTAAAAGGAGTCATGTACTGTAGTAAATCGACGAAGGTGGGGAAAATATGAAAAGGCTATGGTGTAAAATAT
>JBOFEH010000072.1:0-14287 GCA_051647765.1 Cellulosilyticaceae bacterium
TTGATGCCATCGATCAAGAGCTCGAGCTCTGTATTAGGGGATAAGTCAGGGTGGATCCCTGTGACATCCAGATTGGACACGATAGGGATGCGGATGGTATTGAGTAGACCTGCCCAGAGTGAAGAACCATTAATAAGAGAGGGGTTATCACTCATAAATTGATAGCAATCTAGATTGCTTTGGAAGGAGCAGCGAATAGGCGTACTAAATGTAGCCCCATCATCTAGAGATAGGAGTCCATAGAGTACGTTGTTTTCCATATAAGTGATCCAAATATAGTTTAAGTAGTAAAAAATGCAAGGATTTTGGATGGCAGCAGATGTCTTCAGAACGATAGGAACATTCCGTTTAGGATTGACATACACTAATTGTGACCTACCAAAATTATCTAGAATATAGAGTAAGTGGAGATCATTGCCATGACGACAGATATTGAAGTGAGAGAGTGGAAGATTAGATGTAAGGAGCTGTTCTGTATGGGTATGTGTATCCATCATTGTATGATGGAGCGTATAGCTAGACTCTTTAGCGAGATGTAGGATAGATAAGGTATCGCCAATTTGATAAATCCCTAGCGCGGGCTCGGTACTGAGAGTAGGGATGACTGTGAAGATTTGAGCGTCCCTTGATAAAATTTGGCACAATAGAGAACGGGTACTGGTATCTGGGTGTAGTGCCGTATAAAAGAGATATAATTGTCCTTGCAAAAAATGGAGTGCTAGGTCAGAAAAGGAATAGATGTTTTTGGTATCTTCAAGAATAAGCTGTTTGGTGACCTGCGCCTCTTGGATTTTGAAATAAGTAATTTGGGATTTGGATGTTTGAGAAACAATATGCAAAGTACCAGAGGGATCTATGGCAGAGGCATAAACTGTAGTGGGGTAGTTATGAAGCATAAAAGGTCTAGAAAAGCCCTTTTGTGTATAGTTCTGATAAAAAAGCCCTTGCTTGGATTTGTGTGAAACAAGGGTAAATGACTGGTTATGGTAAAATAAGAAAGGCATGGATTAACCCCCTATACTATAAAATAAGTATGCTTATAACCATCATATTGATATTAAAATTAATTTATACATAAATGTCACCAAACACCGAGTTTTTCCATATTATAGTATTGAAAACGACATTTTATGATGCACCTTTAGCAAACATGTAGGAGGTTTGAATTTATGAGCAAATGTTGCTGTAACAATGACTCTAAGTATTTTAGCACACCCAATGCGGGCGTATGTGATATATGTAAACCATGTAGTGTAGACTCTCAAATCCAAAGCACAGCGTTGTGTCCACCAATTGGTGAACCAAAGCTTCTCACGTTAATGGCTCCAGTCGTTTTTGATGAGTGTGGACTCAATTTATGCCGCGTATTCTCAGTAGACCAATTAGTAGACGCCTGTGAAGGACCAACATCAAGAACAACTGATATTTTATTTGATGGGATTACCTCATGTGACTTAAAGAAAGCAAACAACGTACAACTTCAAGTAGTAGACATCGACTTTAACTTCATCTGCCCAAAAGGCTGCCGTTACTCAGAAATCCGTCCATCTAAAAACAACCCTAACTTAAGCAGAATTACACTTCGTGACCTTGACATTACATTTGCAGTAAAATTACTTGATTGTTCTTGCAGAGTATTCAAAGAAGGTATGATGACACTTAGATATTTACCATGTGAAGAATGCCCAGGATTTGATCAATCAACAAATCCAAGTAGTATCACATTTGATTTATATACACCTTATGGCGTATCTTATGCACCAGAAAATCCAGCAGGTTGCAACAAACTTGTACCAACTATCAACTTCATCGGTTATGTTGAAAACCAACATTGCCAAGGCTGTGACTGTGATAATCAAAAAGTATACAAAACATTCGAAGCTAACAACAGTGTTCGCCAAGGAATTAGTGCACAAGCGCTTGCAACAGTTATCGGTTCTGAAGATGAATGTTTTGCAGTAGGTGTCACATTATATATCAAAGCATTATACTTCGTACAATACAAGTTTGAGCATGAAGGCTTATGTGTACCACCTAAATTCTCAGCAGCAGGTAGCAACCAAGAAAGCAGCTGTGTAAAATTCTGCAAAGGTGACTTGTTAGAACAAAGCATTAAACCTTTATCAGTATGTACTGAGCCAAAAACAATTAATAATGCAGGATGCTGTGGTCCATGTGTTGACCCATGTAACCCATGTGGTACTGACCATAGTTGTGGCAAAAATGCATCATGCAGCAAAGGTTATTTATAAGAATAACACCAATCAAAAATGGCCCGCTCTTAGGAGCGTGGCCATTTTTTTTGTCTTGATGTTCTAAACAGTAGTGGAAGTAAGGCTGCAATAATAATAGAGCCGGCAATAACGCCAGAAAGCTGAAAGGTTACCAGTGCATACTCTAGGGCTTTGGTATAGTCAGCAAATAATAAAGAATACATTGTTCGGTATAAGCCCACCCCTGGGACTAAGGGAATAATACCTGGGATGAGAAAAACAGTAACGGGAGCACGACGTGATTTGGCCAAAAAATAAGAAATCTGAGAGATGACCAAAGAGGCTACAAAGGTAGAAAGGACAGTAGAGTACTGCATCAGTTCACCTAAAGTATAAAGACCCCAGCCGATAGAGCCGACAAAACCACAAATCCAAATATGTTTTTTGCTCACATTAAATAGCAGTGAGAAGCAAACAGTGGTTACGAACGCACTGATAATATTCATACATAAATACCACATTATAAGCGCCCTCCTAAAAATAGTCCGATGCTCATAGAGACACCAATGCCGGCAGCAATAGAAATAGCAATAAAGAGTGCTTCGATTCCTCTAGAAATACCTGAGAGGAGCTCATCCCCTATTGTGTCACGCACAGCATTAGTGAAGGCAACACCAGGTACAAGTGGCATAATCCCGCCAATAACCATAGCTTCCGTATTGATAGCGTGAGGCATGAGATGGTTAGAAAAGACAACCACAAGACCTATAAACATAGCACATAAAAATAAGATAAAGTAGTTTACGATTTCTTTTTCTTTGAGTTTCTGCTGAATGAGGGCAACACTGACGCCGATACCTAGACAGATAAAGAAGTCTAGGACATTCCCTTGGAACATGAGTGAGAAAAACGCAGAGCTTAACCCAGTAATCCAAACTCTCATAGTATTGGAGTAAGGTGGGGTTGTGTCAATTGTCTGTAAGCGTGATTTGGCTTCTAGAAAGGAAAGATTGCCAGCCACATAGTCTCTAGAGAGTTGGTTGATATGTTCGATCTTATCAAAACGTGTACTACGATTCTTGACGCGGCAAACAATCGAAGTGAGAGGGAGATTCTTCCCTTGTATGGAAACCATAATGCCTGTTGGTGTAACAAAGGCATCGACTTTTTCATAGTGATGGGAAACTAAAATACGCATCATAGTGTCTTCCACACGATACGTTTCGGCCCCACTTTTAAGCATAATTTCACCTACATTAACAGTAAATGAAAGGATATCTTCATGTGTGTATTGTTCATTCATTGTGCACCTACAAGTCTTAATTATTTAACATAAGTATACAATGTAGTCATAGGAGTGTAAAGGGATGAAAAGAAATGAAAAGAAATGATTGAAAAATCAAGAAAAATGGTGTTATTATAAAATAAACTTCATAATTTATTATAATTCACACATAGGGGAGGATTTACATGAAAAAATTGATGCTTGGAAATGAGGCGATTGCAAGAGGGATTTATGAGGCTGGTGTTACAGTAGCAGCTGCATACCCAGGAACGCCTAGTACAGAGATTACGGAATATATTTCAAAATATGAAGATATTTATTCTGAATGGTCACCAAATGAGAAGGTTGCTATGGAAGTAGCTATCGGGAGTTGTTTTGGGGGAGCGCGTTCAGTGGTATCTATGAAGCATGTTGGACTTAATGTGGCAGCAGACCCATTATTCACAGTAGCTTATACAGGAGTGAATGCAGGGCTTGTTATTTTTGTGGCGGATGACCCAGGGATGCACAGTTCACAAAATGAGCAAGATACACGTCTTATTGCAAGAGCTGCAAATGTACCTGTATTAGAGCCAGCAGATAGTATGGAGTGTAAGGCTTATGTCAAAAAAGCTATGGAAATCAGCGAAAGTTATGATACACCTGTTATTATCAGATTAACAACAAGGGTTTCTCATTCACAAAGTATTGTAGCCATTGAAGACAAGGCAGACGTGACACTTAAACCATACACCAAAGATATAAAAAAATACGTTATGACACCTGCTAATGCAAAGAATAGACATCTTGTGGTTGAAGCAAGAATGAATAAACTTGCCCAAGAGAGTGAACAATTAGGTGTTCATCAAATTGATGATAGAGGAAGTAAAGTCGGTATTATTACAAGTGGTGTGTGTTATCAATATGTGAAAGAAAGTGGTATTGAGGCGAATGTCTTAAAACTGGGTATGGTAAATCCTCTTCCAAAACAGCTTATTGAGGCGTTTGCTAAGGATCTTGATACACTTTACATAGTAGAAGAATTAGAACCAGTCATTGAAGAACAAGTACGCGCATGGGGCATTGAGGCAGAGGGTAAATCACTATTTGGAAGACAAGGTGAGATTACAACCACTCAGATTAGAAAAGTTCTTAAAGGAGCAGTAACAGAGACCAAGGCGCCAAAAGTACTTCCTGTAAGACCACCAGTACTTTGCCCGGGATGTCCACATAGAGGGGTCTACACTGTACTACGTAAGCTTGGACTGACAGTGATGGGTGATATTGGATGTTATACATTAGGGTCTTCTGAGCCACATGCGGCTATGGATGCCTGTATCTGCATGGGTGCAAGTATTGGTATGACGCATGGTATGGAAAAAGCAAGAGGTAGAGAAGCAAATAAGAAGACAATCGGTATCATAGGGGATTCAACTTTTATGCACTCAGGGATTACAGGGCTTATTGATGTGGTGTATAACAAAGGGATGTCTACAATTATTATTGCAGATAACTCTACAACAGGAATGACAGGACACCAAAACCATCCAGGTACAGGCAAAACCATTAAGAACGAAGAGACTTATGCGGTAGATATTCCAGCATTATGTAAGGCTGTTGGTGTACCAAATGTTGTGGTTGTAGATGCTTATGATATGAAGGCGGTAGAAGCAGCTGTCAAAGAAGAGATTGAAAAAGACGAACCATCAGTGATTATCACAAAAGCACCTTGTAAACTCTTGATTAAAGAGAAGTGGGAAGCTTACACAATTTGTGAAGATGACTGTAGTAATTGTGGGCTTTGTTCAAAACTTGGTTGTCCTGCAATTCAAAAAGGTGGCACATATACAACAATTAATGATGCCCTTTGTGCAGGATGCGGCTTATGTCATTCAATGTGTAAAAAAGGTGCAATTCATAAGGGGGGCAAATAAGATGACAAAAAATATACTTATTGTAGGTGTAGGTGGACAAGGAACACTTTTGACTGGTAGAATTATTGGGAACTATGCGATGAGTAAAGGGCAAGATGTGAAGATGTCTGAAGTTCATGGTATGGCACAACGTGGCGGTAGTGTTGTGATGCAAGTGAAGTATGGGGAAAAAGTCTATTCACCACTTGTTGAAGTGGGTGAAGCAGATGTCATCTTTGCTTTTGAGAAGTTAGAAGCTATGCGCTATATGCATTATCTCAAAGAAGATGGTGTGATGATTACTAATACGCAGCGTATTGACCCAATGCCAGTTGTTATGGGAATGGCCAACTACCCAGAAGGTATTGAACAAACACTTAAAGCAGAGTGTCAGGAGGCATGTCTTGTAGATGCTCTTGAAATTGCAAAAGAAATTGGTAACGTGAAAGTAGTGAATATGATTATGATCGGTGCTTATGCGGCTTATGTTGGTGATACATTAGCTGATTGGGAACAAATCGTAGAGATTACTGTTCCTAAACACACAGTAGAGATGAACAAAGAGGCACTTAGAAGAGGCTACGAAGCTTACCTTAACAAATAAATCAGGAATTAAAACATTCAAAACTAAGAGGAGGATTTAAAAATGTATTCATTTGAAGAAGTTTATGCGGTAGATTCAGAGATTGCAGAGCTTATTGATCAAGAAACTAATAGACAACAAAACAAAATCGAGCTTATTGCATCTGAAAACTTTGTAAGTAAAGCAGTTATGGCTGCAATGGGTAGTACACTCACGAATAAGTATGCTGAAGGTTATCCAGGCAAACGTTATTACGGTGGATGTGAGATTGTTGACCAAGTAGAAGATTTAGCGAGAGACCGTGCTAAGGCTTTATTTGGTGCAGATCATGCCAATGTGCAGCCAAACTCAGGTTCACAAGCTAATCAAGCTGTTTTCTTTGCAGTGCTTAAGCCAGGAGATACTGTGATGGGGATGGACCTTAGTCATGGTGGACATCTGACACATGGTAGCCCAGTAAATATTTCAGGGAAACACTACAATATCGTATCTTATGGGGTTGATGCAGCGACAAGCCAGATCGACTACGATGTGGTGAGAGAAGTAGCTCTAGAACATAAGCCAAAAATGATTATTGCTGGGGCAAGTGCTTATGCACGTACGATTGATTTTGCTAAGTTTAGAGAAATTGCTGATGAAGTGGGCGCATACCTTATGGTAGATATGGCACATATTGCAGGTCTTGTAGCTGCAGGCCTTCATCCAAATCCAGTACCATACGCTGATTTTGTAACAACAACAACACACAAAACATTAAGAGGGCCAAGAGGTGGTATGATTCTTTGTAAAGAAGAGCATGCAAAAGCAATCGATAAAGCCATCTTCCCAGGGATTCAGGGCGGACCATTAATGCATGTGATTGCTGCAAAAGCAGTCAGCTTCAAAGAAGCTTTGTCAGATGAGTTCAAAGCTTACCAAGAGCAAATCATCAGAAATGCTCAGGCATTAGCTGATGGTTTGACAAAAAGAGGTTTAGTGATTGTATCAGGTGGTACAGATAATCACCTCATGAGCGTAGATGTACGTAACATGGGAGTGACAGGGAAAGCGGCAGAGCATATGTTGGATGAAATCGGTATTACATGTAACAAAAATACGATTCCATTTGACCCAGAAAGCCCATTTGTTACAAGTGGTGTGAGACTTGGAACACCAGCAGTGACAACACGTGGTATGAAAGAATCTGATATGGATGAGATTGCAGAGATTATCTATATGACACTCAAAGACTTTGAAAGTAATGCTAATGCATGTAAAGAAAAAGTGGCTCAGCTACTTGGGAAATACCCACTTTACTAAGATTTATTTTAAAATACCTATGGACCCATGTGGCCATGGGTATTTTTTTATGTGCTTTAACCTATAAAAATATACCTACACAAAATTTCAAAAATAAATCATTAAATGCACGGGTCAAAAATATATTTTAACATACATAATTAATAAAAACCTTTGGCTAAAGAACGGGTTTTTGTAAAATATGTAGAAATAATACGGTTAATCAATATGAGCACATAGGTTTAGAGGAGATCATCCATAGGAGGTAGTTATATGAAGGGATATGAGACTAGCCAAATTAGGAACATTGTATTATTAGGACATGGAGGAAGCGGTAAGACAACTTTAGCAGAGTCTATGCTCTATGTATCAGGTGCTACCAAAAGACAAGGAAAAGTGGAGAATGGTACAACGGTTAGTGATTTTGATTTAGAAGAAATCAAACGTAAAATTTCAATTAGAACCTCACTTATACCTGTAGAATGGAAAGAACATAAATTAAACGTATTAGATGCTCCAGGATATTTTGATTTCATTGGTGGTGTCAAAGAGGCAGTGAGTGTGGCGGATGCAGCGGTTATTGTACTAAGAGCGTCATCAGGTGTAGAAGTCGGTACGGAAAAAGCTTGGGAGATAACAGAAGAATTAGGTATGCCAAAGATGCTCTTTATTACAGAGATGGATGCACCGAATATGGATATTGAAAATATCCTTGAAACATGCAAAGAGAAACTAGGAACAAGTATTGCACCACTACAAGTCCCTTGGTTTGAAAATGGTAAGTATGTGGGTTATATTCATGCAGTCAAACGAATCGGAAGACGGTTTGATGGTGACAAGGTGATTGAATGTGATGTTCCAGCTGGTTATGAAGAAAAATTGGAACATGTCAGAACCATGATTTTAGAAGCTGTTGCAGAGACGGATGAAACCTTGATGGAAAAATATTTTGCAGAAGAAGAGATTACTGTAGCAGAGATAGAATCAGCCATGAAGACTGGTGTGACAGAGGGCTCTATTGTACCTGTTCTGTGTGGGTGTGCCACAGAAGGATTAGGGATTAAGACTTTACTAGACAATCTCGTACGCTCCTTCCCTGCACCTGATGAAAGAGATCAGGCGTGCCAAAAAGACGAGAAGGTATCATTGTTTATGTTCCGTAATATGGTAGATCCTTTCATTGGGAAGTTTTCTTTCTTCAAAGTGAAGACAGGGGCTGTAAGGCGAGATGATATGTTGACCAATCAAAGAACAGGAGAGGTATCAAAGTTAGCGCATATTTATGTGTTACAAGGCAAGGAGCAACAAGAGGTAGAGGTGCTATGTGCAGGGGATATTGGAGCCGTATCTAAGCTCAAAGATATTGAGACCAATGATACCTTGTGTGAAAAAGGGATAGAGACTGTATATGAGGCAATAGATTTTCCTAAACCTTACGTCAAAATGGCTATTTTTCCACTAGGAAAAGGCGATGAAGAGAAGATGTCATTGGCACTTAGTAGACTTATGACAGAAGATAAGACATTCTATACAGAGTATGATAAAGAAACCCATGAAACAGTGATTTATGGTATTGGTGAGCAGCAACTTGATGTGATTACCAATATGTTAAGAGATAAATTCAAGGTAGATGTAAAACTTCAAGTGCCTACAACTAGGTACCGTGAAACGATTAAGGGCAAGATGAAAGTGCGAGGCAAACACAAAAAACAATCAGGTGGGCATGGGCAATATGGAGATGTGGTCATGGAGTTTGAGCCTTCAGGGGATCTTGAGATGCCTTATGTGTTTGAAGAAAAGATTTTTGGCGGCTCAGTGCCTAGGCAGTATTTCCCAGCCGTTGAAAAAGGCCTGGATGAATGTGTCCTCAAAGGTGTTTTGGCAGGTTACCCTGTGGTAGGGCTCAAAGCTGTCCTAGTGGATGGGTCTTATCATCCAGTAGATTCTTCAGAAATGGCCTTTAAGATGGCAACAACAGTAGCCTTCAAAGATGGTGTCAGTCAAGCGCAGCCTATACTTCTAGAACCTATTGCCCATGTGGAAATCACAGTCCCAGAAGAGTATACAGGGGATATTATGGGAGATATGAAAAAACGTAGGGGACGCCTTGTGGGTATGGAGCTTAGAGGACGTAAGCAGGTTATTGTGGCAGAAGTGCCTATGGCAGAGCTTTACCGCTATGCAACAGACGTACGTTCCATGACCCAAGCAAGAGGAGAAGTGATGTATTATTTTGAACGGTATGAAGAGGCACCTAGAGAGATTCAGCAAAAGGTCATAGATAGTAGACTAGAACTGGCCTAACAAAAAGGAAGCTCACTGAGAGTATCAGGAGCTTCCTTTTAGTGCTTATTATAAAGAGAAAATAAGACCTACAAATAATAGGGCAAATAAGAGGTAGAGTGCCAAGATAGCAGCGATGATAATGAAGCCTACAAAACCAGCACGATTCCAAGTTTCTTGAGCTGCTAAGAAATGATCTAAGTTATCGAACTTACCTGATTTCCATGCCCACTCACTACCTTTAGCACCACATACAAAAACCCAGATGATGTTAAAGAGAGGAATAAAGCAAAGAAGTGGGAGGTAAGAATAGTTACCAATACCCCAAAAAATATTAAACATAAAAGCACCCCAGTTCCATTTCTTAACAGCTTCTGGAACTTCCAGTGAGACAGTATAGTTTTCAGAACTCATTTGACATCTCCTCCTAGTACATGAATGCATCGAATGCTGCAAAAGCTAGTACAGACAATACGATGGATAAAATAATGATAAGAACGAAAGCAGCGATACTAATGATAAACTGAGCCACTCCAGCACGATTCCAAGTTTTTTGGATGGTTAAGAACTTTTCAATATCATTAGGGCCGTAGTTGCCTGACTTCCAAGCCCATTCATTCCCTTTAATACCGCATACAAAAATCCATACGAAATTAAAATAAGGAATGAGGCAAAGAAGTGGTAAGTAAGTTTTGTTACCAATACCCCACATCATATTGAACATGAAAGCGCCCCAGTTCCAACGTTTGATTTCGTTTGGAACCACTTGATAAGTTGGTGCATAAGTTTGAGCTGGTGCAGTTGTTTGATTCATAGAACTGTAATCAATTGCTTGCCCACAATTTGGACAAAAATTCTCCCCGTTTAACGCTGTATTACAAATTGGACAATACATAAAAAACCTCCCCTTTTTAAGTTTGCTTTGTAATATGTGTATATTACAGTATTATTTTAACATAAAGAATAATAATAATAAAACAAAAAGAACATTAAATTCCCGCTTTACAATACAAAGCTTGATTTTTAAGATTTGATATGGTAAAATTTCTTTTGATTAACAGAATAAACCTAAGTAAACAAAGAAGCGAAGTAGTAGTACGTCTGTTTTTTTCAGAGAGCTATCGGGTGGTGTGAGATAGTAAAGAAGTCGTATGAACTCATCGTGGAGTTTCCTAGCTGAAATAGTAGTAGGCATAGGCGGGGCTTCCCGTTATAGAAGATTGAGTGCGGTCACCATAATAAGGGGCCGAAGTAGAGTGGTAACGCGGAAATAGTCCTTTCGTCTCTAAGTGGATTTTAGAGAAGGAAGGTTTTTTTATACCCAAAAATAAAAATGAGTTCAGTTACTTAAGGAGGAATAGTCATGAAATATAATCCAAATGAAATCGAAAAAAAATGGCGTGACAATTGGGCACAAAACCCAATCAATGTAGAAACAGAAGATAAAAAACCTTACTACTGTTTAGATATGTTCCCATATCCATCAGGAAATGGTCTTCACGTAGGACACTGGAGAGGTTATGTCTTATCAGATGTATGGAGCAGATACCAAATCCTAAAAGGACACTATGTCCTTCACCCAATGGGCTGGGATGCATTCGGTCTTCCAGCAGAGAACTATGCCATCTCTCAAAAAGTTCACCCTGCTATTGCAACAGCTAAGAACGTAGAGAACTTCAAGCGTCAGCTTCAAGAAATCAGCGCGATCTATGACTGGGACAAAGAAGTGAATACAACAGATCCAAACTACTACAAGTGGACACAATGGATCTTCCTCAAAATGTTCGAAAATGGTTTAGCATACGAAAAGCAAATGCCAATCAACTGGTGTCCATCATGTAAGACTGGTCTTGCAAACGAAGAAGTAAAAGATGGCGGCTGTGAGCGTTGTGGTTCTACAGTAACTAAGAAAAACCTTCGTCAATGGATGCTTAAGATCACAGCTTACGCTGAGAGACTTCTTAATGACCTTGAAGGCTTAGAGTGGCCAGAAAAAGTTAAGAAAATGCAAGCTGACTGGATTGGTAAAAGTTACGGCGCTGAAATCGACTTCAAAGTAGAAGGCACAGACAAAGAAGTAAAAGTATTCACAACAAGACCAGATACACTTTACGGTGCAACATTCATGGTTCTTGCACCAGAGCATGAGCTTGTAATGGATCTTACAACAGAAGACCAAAAAGCAGCAGTAGAAAAATACGTATTTGATGCATCAACAAAATCAGCTGTAGACCGTATGGCTGACAAAGATAAAACAGGTGTATTCCTTGGAAGATACGCAATCAATCCTCTTAATGGTGCCAAAGTACCAGTATGGATCTCTGATTACGTATTAGCAGACTATGGTACAGGTGCTATCATGTGTGTACCAGCACATGATGAGAGAGACTTTGCTTTTGCAAAAACTTTCGATTTACCAATCGTACAAGTTATCTCAAAAACAGGAGAAGCAGAAGAATTAACAGAAGCTTTCACTGAAGAAGGTATCATGATTAACTCAGGTGAGTTTGATGGTATGAAATCAGGTGATGCCAAAGTTCAAATTCCAGAATACCTTGAAACAAAAGGTATCGGTACAAAAACAGTAAACTACAAACTTCGTGACTGGGTATTCTCACGTCAACGTTACTGGGGAGAGCCAATCCCAGTAGTTCACTGTGATTGCTGTGGTGTAGTAGGCGTTAAAGAAGAAGATCTTCCAATCACACTTCCAGACGTAGAGAGCTATGAGCCAACAGGTACAGGTGAATCACCACTTGCTGCAATCGAAGAGTGGGTAAACACAACTTGTCCAAAATGTGGTGGACCAGCAAAACGTGAAACAAACACAATGCCACAATGGGCAGGATCTTCTTGGTACTTCTTAAGATATCCAAACCCACACAACAATGATGAGCTTATCAGCAAAGAAGATATGAAAAAATGGCTTCCAGTAGATATGTACGTAGGTGGTATTGAGCATGCCGTTCTTCACTTACTTTACGCACGTTTCTACACTAAATTCTTAAATGATATCGGTGTAGTAGACTTTGCTGAGCCATTCAAACGCCTCTTCAACCAAGGTATGGTAACAAAAGATGGTGCTAAGATGAGTAAATCAAAAGGAAACGTTGTTTCTCCAGATGAACTTGTAGAGAAATACGGATGTGACTCATTACGTATGTACGAACTCTTCATCGGGCCACCAGAGCTTGATAGTGAGTGGGATGATAGAGGGATCGAAGGGGTATCTCGTTACCTCAACAAAGTATGGAAGCTTATCAGCGAGAACCAAGCTGTTCCAGTAACCAAAGAAATGGAAAGAATCCGTCACAAGATGATCTACGATATCACAACACGTATGGAAGGATTCAACCTCAATACAGTAGTGAGTGGTTTCATGGAATATACAAACAAACTTATCGACCTTCAAAGAAAAGAAGGCGGTATCGATGCAGAGACAATCAAAGTACTCATCACACTTCTTGCACCATTCACACCACACATTAGTGAAGAATTATGGGCTATGGCTGGCGAAACAACAAGCGTGTTTGCACAAGCATGGCCAGCATATGACAAAGCTAAGATGGTAGAAGATGAAGCAGAAGTAGCTGTTCAAGTAAGTGGCAAAATGGCTGGTAAAATTACAGTAGCCATGGACGAAGACGAAGCAAGCGTTCTTGCAAAAGCAAGAGAACTTGCAGCAGCAAGACTTGAAGGCAAGCAAATCGTCAAAGAAATCTACGTTAAGGGACGTATTGTCAATATCGTAGCAAAATAATACAGCAACATCATACAGGGCCAGACACTAGTCTAGCCCTGTATTTTTATACCCTAAAATATATCAATTTACTTGACCTCAAGTGCAGTAGATAGGTGGCAAGTTCGTATACCGGCTTTTGGAAAGCGGATGTGTGATAAGGCTAGAAGGTTAATGGGGAAGATATAATGTGTTAGAGCAGAACTAAAGAAGAATTACTAGGTGGGTGAGGTAGCTTATGTAGGTGCCGAACGAGTTTATGATAGGGGGAACCGTACCACACAATAAAATTATTATTAATTATAAGAGATAAAGCACAAAAGTGAGAATATTTACACAGGTTTATCAAGGTGTTATAATTAAGGGTAAGATAGATATTTTATGGGAGGAACCGATGTTATTAGAAACTCAAAGATTAAAAATTAGAGACTTAGATTTTAAGGATAAGAAAAATTTATTTAAAATAGTTTGGCAAAAAGATGTAATTCGTTTTATGAAAGATTGGTCAGAATATAACCCTAATCCCGAAAGCTTTCACAACTATATTAATTGGCATCAACAACAAAAAGAATCTATAGATGTATATCAAAATAAAAGATATGCAGTAGTACTTAAAGAAACAGATGAATTAATTGGAGTGGTTGGCATGGGGATAGAAGATACTTTAAATGAAGTAGAAATGGCCTATTTTATAGACGAAGAGTATAAAGGGAATGGCTATGCAACGGAAGCATTAGACTTATTATTTAAATGGTGTATGGACGTATCAGAAATACCTTATATGATTTTAACTATTGATTGTGCAAATATAGCATCTTGTAAAGTTGCATCAAAGGCAGGGTTCGAGTTATTTGAAAAAAGAACACCAATCGGACATGAACAACCTAATATGGAAAGTGATAGTTACTATTATTACCGTAAGTACAGGAACACTTCAATCTAACAAATAGTTAATCGTTTGAGGGAGGTATTGGTATGTGTGGAATGTAATCCGATGAATAACATTAAAATAAA
>JBOFEH010000073.1:0-16040 GCA_051647765.1 Cellulosilyticaceae bacterium
AAACAACATGACTTTAATCAGTACCGCTATCCCCAACGATATGATAAATCCTAACCCAAACACCTCTAAAGGTACACTAACCGCAGTCCACATATGTTCTCCCACTTTCTACTTAATCTCATTTCTAATGTTTTTAATATAAGTCATAATTGCTACGATTAACACAACCAAACCAATGGCAATCTTCATCTTTCTTCCCCTTTTCTTCAAGATCTATCCTTTATCTTATTTCATTCTATTGCTTGCTGTATTATAATTCAAATATATAATAGTTATAGTGAGTATTTATCAAACTTATAGTCTTCAAAGGAGATTTTTATGTATCTACACCACTTAGAATTATTCAATACCGTTGCTTGCTCTTCAAGCCTTACCAAAGCCTCAGAAGTGCTACACATTAGTCAACCTGCACTTTCTATTCAAATCAAGAAATTAGAAGAATCCCTTGACCTCAAATTATTTGATAAAATAGGGAATAAACTCGTTCTCAACCAAAACGGAAAAACGCTACTTCACTATACACAGCAAATCTTCTCTTTATTAGATGAAGCCCAAGAAAAACTCTCCACTCACCGTGAACACTTCGCCGGCGAAATCACACTTGGTGGAAGTAACACACCCGGCACCTATATCCTCCCTCAAATACTCGGGAACTTCAAATGCGATTACCCAAACGTCGCCCTTAATCTTCACATTGCAACAACTGATGAAATTACACAGCTTGTTAGTAATGGTATTATTGACTTCGCTATTAATGGGGGTGATGTCATCTACCCATCTCATATTGCTTCCCGCAAGCTTTTTGAAGATGAGCTCATCCTCAGCTGCTCACCTCAGCGCCTCTTAACACTTGGCAGCTCACACATTTGCATATCACAACTCAAGAATATCCCCTTTATTGCTCACCAGCCCCATTCGCAGCTTTCAAAAATCGTGTCAGACTTCATTTCAGAATGTCAGCTCAGCTCTCAAATCGTGATGTCCCTTGGTAATATTGATGCCATCAAACAAGCTGTAGCTGCTGACTTAGGTATTTCTCTCATTCCACGTACAGCACTCACTCTAGAACTCAAATCTGGCCTTATTAAACAGCTTACGTTAGATAACAAACATTGGACCTATCCTTATCATTTAATCCAGCACAAGCACAAATACCTATCGCCTGCTAGTCTCAAACTCCAAGAACATATTTACCAAGTTTTACAACCTTAATCCTACACAAAAAGCCGCCTTCCCTAACGGGACGCGGCTCTTTACTTATAAGAATTTAAAGGATGCAATAATCTCATCCATATGATTTTGATCTGCCCATATCACTAAGTAGTCATATTTTTCTCCATTTAAGACAACAGGCTTCTTATTTCTAACAATCAGTGCAGTCTCCTTATCAAAGCATGCCGCCTGATCTCCAGATGGGATAATAAGTCTCCCCTCTTCCCCATCAAGCATAACCTTTTCTATTGTGGGATTATTTCCATACGGTTTAAAAGTGCCTTTGACCTCTTGCTTCACCACTTCATCTAGTGTCTTACCAAAAGTCTCAATTTCACTGAGCTCAAAGTAGCCACTCTCTCCGCCATAACGCTCTTTATAATGAGGATCTTTTACCCAGTCGGCTGGATACTTAAAACTGACATCATAATAATCACTGGAAAAAGTTTTATACCCATTTGCATCTACTTGGTTTTGTTCTTCACGACTTAGCCCTCCAATACTCGTGTGAGAGCGTCTTGCTAAGACGTATAAAAAGGCTATAAGCCCCCACATTCCCATGTTATTGGTCATATTGATCTGCCTCCATTAATATGATTTAAGTCAAACTGGTTCTACTCTATCTTATGCTTTATGGATAAATTTGGTTACTATGTCATATCTAGTTATTCTGAATACTTTAAATTTTTATTGACAAAAAAGGTTTATGTTTGTAAACTGGAATTAGGTCTACAAACATAAACCTTTTTTAGAAAGCGAGGCATCTTATGCAAAAAATCAAATTATCCGATTCCGAACTCAGGTTCATGCATCTCATTTGGGATAAAGAACCGATTAATTCAACTGAACTTGTGAGATATGCAGAAAATACACTAGGTTGGAAGAAATCCACAACTTACACAGTTCTTAGAAGATTAAAGCAACGTGGTATTTTAAAAAACGAACAGGCTATCGTCACAAGCCTCATCAAAAAGAGTGATGTTCAGCAAGCTACCAGTAACGAAATATTAGGCAAAATTTATGAAGGTTCTATCACAACTCTTCTAGCAGCCTTTTTAAAACAAGAAAACATCTCACACGATGAAGTCAAAGAATTACGCCATATGATTGATCACTATTTAGAAAGAAAGGAGTAACATAGGCCATGAACAATCTATTCTACACAATCGTCTCTATAAGCAGTACGGCTAGCTTTGTTGCGCTCATCCTCATTCTTATAAGAACCTTATTCAAACGGTATTATCCTACTATTTTCAGCTATCTCCTATGGGGTATACTGTTATTTAGGCTTGTTACACCTATCTCTTTTTCAAGTGACTTTAGTATTTTCAACTGGTACCCTGTCCCAAAAGAGCCGCTACATACCGAAGCCCTCACAGCTTATGTGCCCACTCAACCCCCGATCACTAATCCCAACATCACACCACAAACGCTAACCGCTACATCCCCCCTCTTAGATCCCGAAGCCTTTGCGCTCATCTGGTCAGTCGTTTCTCTTACACTTATTTTGACTTGTATCCTTCTCTACTTATGGACAACACGCAAATTCCGCGAAGCCATTATCGTAGACTCTACTATTCTATCACCCGAAATCCACGCCCGCTTAACTGATGCTCACACAAAGCTTTATAGTATCCCAGAACTTCACACCCCTATTATCTGCGGCATCATCAAACCCAAAATTATTATCCCCGCCCATATGTTATCCCACGATTCATCCGATATGCTACAGCACGTACTCTCTCATGAACTGGTACACCTTTATAGAAAAGACCATATCATCAAACTCTTCTCACTTATAGTAGCTTGTATTCATTGGTTCAATCCTCTCGTCTGGATTTGCCGACACCTTGCACTCAAAGACATGGAGAAATCTTGTGATGAGCGCGTGATTCAATACGCCTGTAAAACTACTAGAAGTCATTATGCAGAGGCACTCCTTCAATTTAGCGTGCAAATGTCTCAGCCAAGTCATCCTCTTGGAGTCGCTTTTGGAGAAAGCCACATCAAATCTCGTATCAAAGGCATCTTAAACTACAAAGCACCAAGTTTTTGGAAGCGAGCAGTTGCAGTTTGTCTAGTCATTATAATTTCTGGGTGCATGATGACAGATGCTAGTAACAAAACACTAGATGTTGATCTCGAAAGCCTCAAAAACACATATGCCGATCAGTGGGTTAGCCTAGATGCTATGTCTCCTCATGTGATTGATGCCACAATCGCGAGCCAAGATGAGAATTTTTGGCAACATAATGGTGTAGACCCTTCCGCCCTATTGAGAGCCGCCCTGTGTAATCTCAGATCAGGCGATTTATCTGAAGGTGGTACCACCATCTCCGAACAAGTTGTACGTCTAACCACATTGATTAGTGCATCTCGCCCCCTCCAAAAGAAGCAAATTCAAATGTACTCCGCCATTGATATGGAGAAAAAATACAGCAAAGACATGATTTTAGAAAGTTATCTCAATACAATTCACTTCGGAAGAGGCACGACAGGTATTCAAGCTGCTGCCCAGTACTACTTTGACAAATCACCTGCTGCATTAACAAGAGAAGAAGCTGCCAAATTAGTGGCCATCATTGATGCACCTACACACTATGATTTAATAAGTAATACAAAAAATAATACCGAAAGAGCCCGGATGATTTTAGCAAAAATGCCATAACCTAAAAAAAGCACGTCTTTTCTAATGGGAGAAAAGACGTGCTTTTTTTAGGTTATATTAAATTATTTACCAGCTCTCTTACGATCGCCTTCTTTTAATAATTTTTTACGTAAACGGATTGCATCTGGTGTGATTTCTACTAATTCATCATCTTCAATGAACTCAAGTGCTTCTTCTAATGAGAAGATTCTTGGTGGTGATAAACGGATTGCATCATCCGCACCTGATGAACGTGTATTTGTCATTTTCTTGTTCTTACATGGGTTTACAACCATGTCATCACGACGAGAGTTTTGACCAATAATCATACCTTCGTATACTTCTGTTGTTGGTTTAACAAATAGAATACCACGGTCTTCTAAACTGTTAAGGGCATAACCCATTGTTGTACCTTGTTCCATAGCAACTAAAGCACCGTTTGCTCTTCTTGGAAGCTCTCCAACGAATTCTGTGTATCCTTCAATACGACGAACCATCGTTGCTTCACCACGAGAATCTGTAATTAATTCACTTCTGAATCCAAGAAGTGCTCTTGTTGGGCAAAGGTATTCTACTCTCATGTAACCATTTTCTGGTTCCATACTTTGCATTGTTGCTTTACGCATGTTAAGTTTACCAATTACTGTACCTGAGTACTCTTCTGGTAATGTAATAATAACACGCTCAACTGGTTCTACAAGTTTGCCGTTTTCATCTCTGTGCATGATAACCTCTGGTTTAGAAACCCCAAGCTCATACCCTTCTCTTCTCATGTTCTCGATAAGGATAGATAAGTGAAGTTCCCCTCTACCCGCAACGCGGTAACCATCTGTTGTTTCCATAGGCTCAACTTTAAGACCTACGTTGATTTCTAACTCTTTTTCAAGACGGTCTTTGATATGTCTTGTTGTTACGTATTTACCACTTAATCCTGCAAATGGTGAATCATTAACTAAGAAGTTCATAGCAAGTGTTGGCTCTTCAATGTGGATTGGCTCCATAGCATCTACTTGACCTACTTCACCAATTGTTTCTCCGATAGAGATATCTGCAATACCAGAAACAACAACGATGTCACCACTACCCGCTTCTTGAATTTGTACTTGTCTAAGACCTTCATAAGCCATAAGCTTAACGATACGTCCTTGTCTTAAACCACCATGGCCATCTGCGATTTGTACTGTTTGACCTTCTTTAACTTTACCTTTGTAAACACGACCAATCCCAAGTCTACCGATGTAATCATCATAAGAAAGTGCACTAATTTGAAGTTGAAGAGGCTCTTCATCTTGTTTTGGATATTCTCCAACTTGTTTGATGATTGTTTCAATCAGTGGCTCGATTGTTTCAGATGGCTCTTCTAAGCTATACTGCATAATACCTTCTTTACCGATTCCGTAAAGAATTGGGAAATCAAGTTGCTCATCGTCAGCATTTAAGTCAACGAATAAGTCAAATACCATGTCCACTACTTCTTCAGCACGGTGGTTTGGTTTGTCAATTTTATTAATAACAAGAATTGGCTTAAGGCCTAACTCTAATGATTTTTGAAGTACGAAACGTGTTTGTGGCATAGGTCCTTCAATTGAGTCTACAAGTAGAATAACTGTATCTACTGTACGAATAACCCTCTCTACCTCTGATGAGAAGTCACTATGTCCTGGTGTATCAACGATATTGATTTTGTAATCTTTGTAACGAACAGAACAGTTTTTTGAATAGATCGTAATTCCTCTTTCACGCTCGATAGAGTTACTATCCATTACACAGTCTACAACTTCTTGGTTCTCTCTAAATGCACCGTTTTGTGTTAAGAAAGCATCTACAAGAGTAGACTTCCCAGCATCTACGTGGGCAATAACTGCTATATTTATAATTTTCATAGTATCCATGAATATACCTCGTTTCTGTGTGTGTATCACAATTTTATATTGTATCACCTTAAAGTCCTAGGCTCAATATGTAACATATGCCTATTTTATATTACGATTCCCTGATTATTTGGTACTTTATACTAGAATATCTCTCCATATAACAAAAAATCGCAAAAAAGAAGCCCTGACACTGTCAAAGCTTCTCTGTATGAACATATTTACTCTTATGCTTCTGGGTTTGGAGCAGCAACTGGACATACGTCTGCACATGCACCACATTCGATACAAGCACTTGCGTCGATCACGTATTTGCCATCACCTTCGCTAATACAGCTTACTGGACATTCACCTTCACATGCACCACAGCTGATGCAATCATCATTGATAATATATGCCATCCCTAACACCTCCAAAATATGTTTTTTTAATACTCGATACAAGTATTAATTTCAAGTTTATCATACTATTTATTACCAAAGTAGTCAAGCTATTTACTGTGTCTTTGTAAAGCCCCATTCTCCCTGTTTCTGTTGGGGGTTATAGGCATAGGTTACAATCGCATCAAATTTTGTGCCCTTGGGAGTCTTAAATCCTTTGACTGTGGCTTTTCCTGATTTAAGTAATGCTTTGACCATAGTTTTAGTTGGCTTTTTGCTATACTTCTTGAAAGTCTCATCCTCTTTCCATATCACATAAGTACAGCCTTGTTTATAGCCCATACAGCCAAACCCTTTGTTCCCTTCCACAACTTCGCTACCACATATTGGACATTTACCCAGTGTTTCTTTGGTACCTTGAGTTTCCGCAACCTTGGTTTGTTTAGTCACTCTAGTCTTAGTTTGAGCTGGTGCGACATCGTTTGTTCCTACTACAATCGGCGCTACAGCCTGTCCCTTGATTTGTGCAACCCCTTGGCTTACAAACTGCACAATATGATTCATAAAAGTGGTTTGTGCAACAAGGCCCTTTTCCATATCTGACAAAGTCTTTTCTAATTTCCCTGTATACTCTAAGTCCATGAGTTCCTTAACCGGGAGTGTCTCTATCAGCTGCTTGCCTTTTGGGGTACACCTGATATTCTTACGCTGCATCATCGTATAGCCTGTAGAACAGAGCTTTTTGATTGTTTCAGCACGCGTGGCTGGGGTTCCAATACTAAACCCACTGAGAATCGCGTCCATTAATTCTGTATCTTCCCCATCCCCATCTTTGTCCTCTTTGAACTGCCTACCACAAGTCTCCATTGCACGCAGCAATGTTTTCTCTGTATAAGCCTTCGGTGGTGTTGTGGCATGGGATGTGATATCCACCTTGTCCACATCCACCTGGACTCCTTGCTCTAGATCAGGGAGAATCGTATCTTTGCTTTCATCTTGCTCAATTTGCTTCCACCCCATGACCTTTTGCACTTTTCCTTTGGATATAAAAGCCCCAGTCATACCTGCTACCTCTGTTGTCATTACAGTCTCCTCAGCAAGAGCAATAGGCATAAACTGCATGAGAAAACGATTCTTAATCGCTTGGTAAACCAGCGCTTCTTCTCCACCAAGATTTTTGGGTACCATATAGGTCGGGATAATGGCACTATGGCTCTCCACCTTTTTGCTATTAAACACTCTAGGTGACACCACAAACTTGATTTGGTTTTCATAAGGCAAGCCTTTTTTGACGTTATTTAGCACCTTAGCTGCCTTATCCACCAAACTCTCATCCAAAACATTACTGGCAGTCCTTGGATAGGTAATATATTTTTTCTCATAGAGGCTCTGTGCCACTTTGAGTACTTTATCTGATGTAAATCCTGTGTACTTGCTTGTCACATAACCCTGCAATGCTGAAAGGTTAAAAAGTGGCTGTGGGTATTCTTTTTTCTCTGTGATGTCTTTGTTCACCAATACCCCTTTGTTGCCATAACATAAGCCTTGTTGGGCTATGAGATACACCTGGTCCTCAAACTTATCTTTCTTATCTTCTGTATAAGTCCCCTCATAAGTCTTGTCCTCATAAGAAAAGCTCCCTGTAAGCTTAAAATAAGGCTCTGGATTGAACTTTTCAATCTCTTGATCTCTATCATAAATCATCTTAAGCGTCGGTAAGAGTACACGTCCAATATTAAATACTTGACCTTTTTCCGCCTTATATTTGAGTGTAGCTACTGAAGTTAAGTTAATCCCTATGAGCCAGTCTGCATGCTGTCTACTAATCCCCGCATCTTGCAAAGGTTGCAGCTGACTGTTAGGTACAATTGCCTCTATTCCTTTTTTTACTTCTTCCTCTGTCCACTCATTGAGGAGGATACGATAAGTCGGCTTCTTGACTTTGAGATACTTAAATATAATATCTCCGATGATCTGTCCTTCACGGTCATAGTCACATGCGGAAATCACAGCATCTACCTCTTTACGATTAATAAGCCCTTTAATACAGCTTAATTGTTTTTTAGCACCTGCATCTGTTTTTTTCTTTTTGTAGTCTTGCTTGATTCTATACTCAAAATGATTGGGCACAAAGGGAAAATTATTCATTCGCCAAATTGCCATTTTCTCATCATAATCTTTTGCATCATATAATTCCAAAAGATGTCCAAATGCCCATGTTACCAAGTAATTGTCGCCTTCAAAATAACCATCTTGTCTTTTTTTAATGCCCAATGCATCCGCAATATTTTTTGCTACAGATGGCTTTTCTGCAATAATAACCCTCATTTTTTCATCTCCTACACGTTTTCTTTGCTTAAACTTATCTTCCTAGTATAAAGCATACTTACACCACGTGTAAACCTCAACTCTTATAGTCTTGGCTTGTCCCCTAACAAAAAAAAGAAAGTTATAGGCACTTAAAGTACCATAACTTTCTTTGGCTAATCCTTGACTTATTGTTGAAGCTCATCCTCTTCAGTAGTATCTTCATCTTCTTCATCAAAGTTTTTGATTTGGAAATATTCTACATCATCTAAATCATCTTCTCCGTACAAGTCATCTTCTAATTCATCTTCTAATTCATCATCAAAGTACTCGTAATATTCTTCGATATCCTCATCATTTTTTGATTTAATCCAAAGGACAAGTCCTACAAGGGCAGCAATGACAGCAATCCCAATTCCAATCCATAAGCCTTTGTTTGATTTATTATTTTTTTTGTTATACATGTCTTGAACCTCCTTAATCATTTTGTTAAGTTTTTTCTTATCCATCTAGACACCCCTTTACGTCAAATTTATGTCTTTTCTTCATTACATTATAGCAGTATTTCAATTTATTAACAATAAATTAAATTTGATTTATTGTTAATAAATTTAGGATACAGACTCATTTGCTTCACTAACTAACTTTTAGTTTAACCCATTTTATACAAATTATGAAATGCCCTCTAATCTACGTGGATTAATCTTTTCCAAAAATCTTTATTTGGTCAAGACAGAGCTGGTAGTAATCTGCACCAGCTGGATAACAATACCATGCTACCGTATGTTTGATTGCCTCATCAATCCCCCAAGTAGGCCGCCATTCTAGTTCAAAAAACGCTTTACTGATATCCAGATTAAGTAAACTTGCCTCATGCAACCCATCTCCACCTGAAAGATCTCTGACTTCCCCTTTTCCATAGGCCGCTACAACCCTTTTAGCAACTTCCCATACCGAGACAACACTCTCTCTATTAGGACCAAAATTCCAACTTCCACTATACTTCACTGGATCTTCTAATATTTTTTGTCCAAGCTTCAAGTAGCCACTAAGAGGCTCTAACACATGTTCCCACGGACGTACTGCCTTAGGATTTCTAATCTCTATAGGTTTGTTACTTTGCAAAGCCCTTATACAATCTGGTATGATTCTATCTTTTGCCCAGTCTCCTCCACCAATGACGTTTCCCGCTCTTACAGATGCAATACATTTTCCATGCTTTGCATAGTGGTCTGGGTTCATATAGGATCTTCGCCACGCCGCTATGGCAATTTCTGCCGCCGCCTTAGAGGAGCTATAGGGATCATATCCCCCTAATGCATCCTCTTCTTTATACCCCCATATCTGCTCCTTATTTTCATAGCACTTATCTGTTGTAATCATAATGCCTACTTTGGTCTCAGGGGTATTACGTATACATTCCAATACGTTCACAGTCCCCATCACATTGGTTTCATAAGTATATACAGGCTGCCCATAAGAAACTCTTACAAGGGCCTGTGCCGCCAAATGAAAAACTATCTCTGGCTTATACTGCTCAAAAACCTCTTCTAGCTTTTGCTTGTCTCTGATATCTCCTCTTATATCAGTCATTTTTTCACCAAGCCTTGTCACTACAAAATTATCTTGCACGCTGTAGGGATCCAATCCATAGCCTATGACATTGGCACCTAGCTGATTTAACCAAATACATAACCAAGATCCTTTAAAGCCTGTGTGTCCCGTTACGAGGACAGTCTTGCCCTGATAGCTATTCTCAAAATGCGCCATATCCCTCCACCTTTCAAAACAGACACTTATGCTTTTTCTTGCTTCAACACAGCTTTGATTTTATCTATCATATAATCTAATTTTTGTGGTGTCATCCCAGGATAGACACCTATCCAAAATCCATGATTCATCACATAGTCCGTATTTGTTAATTCTCCAACTTGCCTATACCCCTCCTGAGTCCTTCTGAGCCTATCAAAACACGGATGTTTAATCAAATTTCCTGCAAATAACATACGTGTTTGAATACCTGCTCCCTCTAAATAGGCTACCATTTGATCTCTGGTAACAGGCGCATTCTCTTTGAGACAAACCAAAAAACCAAACCAGCTGATTTCGCTATGAGACTCTCCGTTAGGCAATACCAACATATCTTTAACACATTCTAACGCCCCTCTAAGATATTCCCAGTTTTTCTGCCTCTTGGTTATAAACTCCGGGAGCTTCTCTAACTGGGCACACCCTATGGCAGCCTGCATTTCTGTAATCTTGAGATTATATCCGAACCGACCATAAACATATTTATGGTCATACCCAAAGGGTAATGCCCCATACTGTTTACTAAAGCGTTTGCCACATAGATTATCTACTCCCGAAGGACAACTACAATCTCTCCCCCAATCTCTCAAAGAGACGACTATTTTCGCCAACAAAGGATTCTGCGTATAAACCGCCCCACCTTCACCCATAGTCATGTGATGGGGTGGATAAAAACTCGATGTCCCTATATCTCCCCATGTCCCCGTATAACGCCACTGGCCATTTATACAATATCTAGACCCTAATGCATCACAGTTATCTTCTATGAGCCATAACTGATATTTTTTACAAAATGCTAGTACTTCTTCTATAGCAAATGGATTCCCAAGAGTATGGGCAACCATCACAGCTTTTGTCTTATCTGTTCTTGCGATCTCTAGCTGGCCCACATCTATATTGTATTCTGGAATGGTGATATCCACAAATACAGGCACCGCCCCATATTGTAGTATAGGTGTTACTGTTGTTGGGAATCCTGCCGCTATAGTAATAACCTCATCCCCACGTCTAATCCGTCTTTCTCCTAGTTCATCTGCTGTTAATGCCATAAAAGCTAGCAGATTGGCACTTGAACCTGAATTACAAGTATAACAATAGGACACCTCTAACAACTTTGAAAGTTCTGCTTCAAACTGGGTCACATATCGCCCACTTGTAAGCCAAAAGTCTAAGGCTGATTCCACAAGATTTTTCATCTCTCTAGCATCGTACACTCTTCCCCCATAAACAATTCTTTGGTTATTCTCTTGTTGACTCTTCTCCGTTTCCTTATGGGCCATATTATAATACTGCTCTACTAACTTCAAAATCTCTCCTCTAAGCCTCTTCTCATCTTCCATCACTAACCCCTACCTCTATCACCATGATCTCTTAGATATATATGTTACAAATCCAAAAAAAAATGCTATAGCTTTTTTAAAATAAGCTCTAGCATTTCCCTATTAGATTTAAAACTTTACTCATTTTCACTTAATATCTTATAGTAACTTTCAAAATACAATTCGTCCTTATAACACTCTACAAAATAATCTATGGTATGACTAAAATCAATATTCATATTTTTAACTTTTAATTTTTTGTACCATACCATAATAAACTCATCCAATAATTTGCGTTTTTCTACTGTAAGAGTTTCCTCATCCAATCCATAGTCCCTAAAATAATCTAATATCCCTAGATAATTTTTAATAAACACTTCTCCCCAATCATACCTTTCACCCGACGGTTGCGTTTGATAAATAAAAAAGTTCTGATTTAGTATTAAAAATTTAGCATTTTCCATTAAGATGCTATAAATAATATACACTTGATTAAGGTTGGTCTCTATAAATCTATCTGGTTCTACTATTTGGCTCAAATATTCTCTTTTTATAATTGTAGCAGTAATTGCAGTCACCAATACAGATACATTTTGAAGAAACTTTTCCATTCCCTCATAAGCCTCTTCTGTTCCTATATTTTTTGTAGCATTCAAGAAATATACACTACACTCAGGATATTTCTTGATATATTCCACTAAGCGATACAGTGTATGAGGGGCAAAATAATCATCATCTCCATGGCTCATACAGTAGGTACCATGTGCTAGTTGCAAACTATACAGTATATTTTTGCTCATACCAATATTGGTGGCATTTTTGCTATAAATTAACGTGGCATACTTTTCTTGGTAGGCTCTTACAACCTCCTCTGTATCATCTCCTGAGTCATTATTTACCACAATTACCTCAAACAAACTATCATTGCCAATCTGACTATAGATAGACGCTAAATTTCTTTCTAACAATTTTGCTCTATTAAAAGTAGGTATGCAAATGCTTAGAAAAGGTATTTCTTCCGTGGTCGTCTGCTCTTGATTTATTTCCAAACTTTCCAAAAAGCATCACCTGCCTTCCACATCTTGTTAAGATAGGCCATCTCTCTTTCATTATCCATGCAGGCCCATAGACCATCATGTTGGTAAACGGCAATCTGACCCTCTTTTGCCAATTTTTCAAAGGTCCCATGCTCTAGATCACAGCTTTCATCCTCCGTCAAATACCCTAGTAATGCTTTATCAAAAACAATGTATCCCCCATTGATTAATCCTTGTGACGTTTGGGCTTTCTCTTCAAAAGAAACAAGCGCTGACCCTTCTGCCTTAAGTTCCCCAAACCTTGCTGGTGGATGAACCCCAGATACTGTAACCATTTTATGCTCTGCTTTATGAAAAGCAATCAATTCCTCAATATTAATATTGGCTAAGCCATCCCCATAAGTCAGTAAGTTAAGATCATCTGTCAAATATTTTTCTACTTTTTTGAGTCTTGCACCCTTAAGCGTATCTAACCCTGTATCCACTAGCGTGACTTTCCAATCTTGTTCATCATGTTGATTATGAAACACAATCCCTGACTGATCAAAATTTACTGTAAAATCATTATTTTTAAATTCATAGTGCAAAAAATAATCCTTGATCACATGTGCCTTATAACCCAAACATATAATAAACTCATTGATACCATAATAAGAATAAATCTTCATAATATGCCACAGAATAGGCTTGCCTCCTATCTCCACCATAGGTTTAGGAATTGTATTTGCAATTTCTCCCAATCTTGTACCATACCCCCCTGCCAAAATAACCAGCTTCATTTTTACTCCCCTCTCTCTAAGCTCAGCTGCTTTACTATTCTTCTTATCCCTTTCTCTAAAGCTATATGGCTCTCCCAATCAGGAAGTACCTTATAACCATTCCATGGCGCCATCATTTCCCTCAGCCGATAAGGCTTCTCCCCAAAAGAAACATTCATCTGACAATGGGTTATCTTTTGGACCAAGCCAACCAGTTCCCGTACGCTGACTAGTCTTCCCGTTGCTACACCATAGGTCTCATACCCTTCAAACTCTTCATCCTGCAACAATTCCCATGCTCTTAAATAGGCTGATACCACATCTTCAACATGGACGAGATCCATTTTTTGATTTCCCTCAGATAACAGGATTTTTTCCTGACTTCTTGCCACTCTGATCAGCTCAGGTATCAACTTACGTCTCGTATCCCTTTCGCCATAGGTATCAAATAATTCTAGGTTAATCGCCTTCAATCCATATGCCCTATGATAATAAAACAAAATGTCCTGAAACGCTTGCTTTGTTGCTGCATACAAACACACAGGATTATAGGCTTCATTTTGATAATGCTGCCAAGAAGTCCCTGTATTCACAATATAACGTACACCTGTCACTCTCATAGCCTCTAATATTTGGACACCAAACTTGATATTACTATCTACAAGTTCTTGTATATCTTGAGGTTGGTGTTCCGTAATACAAGATGCCGCGAGATGAAATACCCCCTCTAAAGCATGGTCCTGAAAATATCTGATGAGCCCCTGACTATCTGCGTCATATCTCATTACACGAATCTCCTCTAGCACTTCACTTAATGCCTCTAAGGAGCTTTCTTTTCGGCATATAATATGCACTTCATGATTGGCAGCAACAAGCTTTTTGCATAACGCACTTCCTACAAATCCCGTTGCCCCTGTAACAACAAATCGACTCATTTTCCCCTCCCCTATCTCTATAAAAACCTCATCCTATTCATAATTTATGTATAGCTCTGCTAAAAAGTTCCTTTGGCACAGCAAAAGCCTATAGGGTATCCTATAGGCTTTCTATGTCTTACTATTTTTTATTCTCAGACTCGGTCAATAGGCCATATTTTAGGGATGACAGTGAGATTGCTATATAGCATAAAAAACCGTATCAATTGTCCCCGATTAAACTGCCCATTCTTGATAAGCACCTCTTGTGTCTTACCCCCTAATTTCATCAGGTACCCACTTTCTTTATAGCCACTACGCCCATAGAACTGCTTACGTTTGATTCTTTGATCAAGATCCTTTGCATCCTCATCACAAGGCTCAATAGAAACCATTATCTTATTGTTAGGATGCCTCATCTGCACTTGGCTAAGAATCTGACCTCCATATCCCTTAGACCTTAGCCCTTCGTCTACTGCAAAAAACATAACAAAGGTTAGCTTGCCCATTGTCGCCATATATGTAAATCCGCACAAAGTATCCCCATCATAAAAAGCCAAAAACTCTGTATGCCACAAATAAGACATGGCAATCATCATCCAAAAGGGCATACGATCCTCCTTAACAAACGCCTCTGTATAAATCCCCTTGATTTCTTGCTTTCGCTTGCTTCGCCTAACTTTCTCTACACTTAATCCCATACACCCTCCCTATCTCATTTATTATTTATTGCATGCACCTATTTTTTAGTATACACTAAATTTTTCATTATATAATGTTTGATATATTTTACTTAGAAAGTACATTTCATCATTGATATGCTTTTCATCATACCCCCAGTATTTGGATAGATCAACACCCATCTCTACAAGGTCTCTAGAAGCCGCTAATGCATTAGCAATGTCTTTATATTCCACCAGTATGGCATACATAAAATCTTTCTCTTCAAACTTTTTAAGCATTTGTTTATCATACTCTCCCCTAAAGATTAATATGCCCTTCTGCCTATCATATAAGACACACTTATCTGTACGCACACAGTCCTTAGCCCTTCTCTTATTAGGCATAATACTAAATTCTTTCAGTTCTAAAAATCGCTCTTTCCTCAGTTTCTCTGATTGGTTCATAACACCTTTATAAAACATCTCATCCACACTAGTTTCTATAATCATGATCGCTTCACTCCGGTCTTGGTAGTTTTTTAATCAAAAACAGCGTATAGCCACACGCAATCATACTTATAACAATTATAAATAAGATTTCGTATTTTACGGCAAGCGTTCGATTTGCAAACACACCTATTGCATTATAAGCGCCATGTACGATAATACAAGACCATAACGACTTTCCTCTATAAAACAGTGTCACAACTAAAAAGCCAAATATCATCGCAAAACAAATTTGACATATGTTAGAAATAAGGTTAGCCCCACTACCATTAAATAGATTAACAATGTGCCCAATACCAAAAGTAATACTGGAAACGATAATGGCAGTCTTAACATTGTCTTTGCACAGTGCTTTAAACAAAAAACCTCTAAATATGATTTCCTCTAAAAAGCCCACACACAGCATGGATAAAATATACAATACTGTTACAAGAATAGTGTAATTCATCTTTACCCCAAAACAAAGCCTACTCGCTACCATAATGAAAAGTGGCACATAGTACAAAAACTTTTTGGCAGGAAAATTGGGCTTACATAACCCATAGTATTCAAATAAATTATTTTTTTTGATAAATAAGTAGATCCCCCCACAAAGCACTACGTCAAAAATCAATGTG
>JBOFEH010000074.1:0-13095 GCA_051647765.1 Cellulosilyticaceae bacterium
CCAAGAGGGAAGCATGGTGGTTCGGTCCATATCAGATGAAAAAGCTTTTTGGGCTATAGGGCTTACAATATTAGTAGTCGCACTGAACTGGGGAAGGCTCATGCTTTGGATGAAGCAAAAACTCAAGTGGAAAAGCAAGCCTTAAGGCATCAAAAAACAGGGTTTTCGGTAACCCTGTTTTTTCATGCCTTATTTATAGAGAAGGTGAAAAGTCTAGAGCGTAGCAAAGTGCTTGTAGACGAGGCATATCACTAATCACAGTACAGTGACCAGCCTTTGTAATAATCCCTTGTTTTTTGAGATCTAGCATGAGTCTAGAGATGGTAACAGAATGCACACCAAGGTATTTTGAAATCTCAACGTATGTAAAATATTTATCAATAATATAATGGTTGTCTTTGAACTGAGCCAATTGGATGAGCATTTTGTAAAGTCTAATAGACGTGGAGTCTTCAAGAGAAGCATGAAAATGATCAACCACAGAAACGAAGCGTTTGGCCATAGCGTAAGTCAATAGGTGCGTCACCTCTGGATTTGCAGCAATTAGCGTATTGAGTTTATGGTATTCTACACGATAAAGTTGGCAATCAGTCTTGGCATAAATTTGAGAAAGCTCAGAGAATTGTTCCTGGGAGTTAAGGTTGTGATGGAGTAGATGGAAGTAAACCCCGCCAAGCAAATCACCAGGTTTGAAGTAGTGGTAGATGATTTCATCACCATTACGTGTATAACGAACTAAGGCGCAAAGCCCTTCTTTGAGGCAATAGATGGCATTGTCTTGGCCGATACTTGGGACAAGGCAAAGTCCTTTTTTGAAGTTTACAGCAGTTCCTAGCATACAAAGTTGCTCAAATAGATTTTCCATTAGAAATGTCCCCCACATTCTAGAAGTAATAAATTGAATAGATATTATTTTAACATAAATTAAATATAAAACAATAAAATTAGATAATAAAATGTTAAATATTAATCAATGTTATTTTTTTATAGTATTGTGCCTGTTATATTTATAACATACTTCACCGGTGGTAAAAACCAACAAAAAAAGATAAGAGGAAACTAAAAAGTATGTTAAATGGGTTAAAACAATCTCACAAATATTACTTGCACTGCATGATTGCTTTGGTGATTATGGTGCTATTTTGGATGCTACCTGCAGTCGCACCCATTACGACAATCGGAATGCGCGTCTTAGGTGTTTTCTTATGTACAATTTATCTATGGTCTTTTGTTGATACCATATGGGGCAGCTTGTTTGGTATTGTCATGCTAGGCTTTACAGGGTTCTTGCCAATGAATGATGTCATCACAACGGCCTTTGGAAATCCGTTAGCCATTATGATTTTATATGTGATTATTTTAACAGGAGCAATTACCCATGAAGGGGTTTGTGATTATATTGCACGTTGGTTTGTCACACGTAAGATTATTAATGGCAAGCCATGGGTATTTACTTTTATGATTTTTTTAGGGGCGTTTATCTTGTCATCTATGACGCTCACTACGGCTACAATTTTTATATTTTGGCCAATTCTTTATAGTATGTTTGGGATGTTTGGGATCAAAAAAGGGGATCGCTATGCTACTCAAATGCTTATAGGTATTGTCATGTCAGCGGTATTTGGTTTTGCATCAACACCTTTTAAGGGCATCTTGCCAGGACTTCTCAAAAACTTTGAAAAAGTGACAGGCTCTACTATAGAGTATTTACCTTATATGACCTTTGGGATAGTGATTTCCTTGATCAGTATGGTGGGAATCGTACTTCTTATGAAATATGTCTTTAAGCCAAATGTGGCGCCTATTGAGGAAGTTCATACAGAAATGTTTAACAAGAACCCATTGCCCCCAATGAATAGAAGACAAAAAATACTGGTGGTTGGCTTGTTAGCTTTTATTGGCTGGGTATTATTGCCTTCGTTACTTCCGGCAGGACCTATCAAAGCCTTTTTTGGAAGCAGCCAAAATGGTATCCCAATCTTGGTGGTGATTTGTTGCTGTATGATCAAAGTAGAGGGCAAACCTGTGATTGATTATAACGCCATTGTTGCCAAGTATATGTCTTGGTCGGTGGTATTTATTGTTGCTGCAGGGTCAACAGTTGTGGATGCACTAACAGCTGAGGAGACAGGGATTACGCTGTGGCTCCAACAGACGATGACGCCACTTTTAGAGGGCAAAACGCTCTTGGCTTTTACGATCATCATGATGGTTCTTGCCATTATCTTGACCAATGTGTGTAACAATATGGTGATTGGTATGTTGTTTATCCCGATTATCTTCTTGTTTACACAGCCATTAGGAATCAGTCCAACACCTGTGACGGTGATGATTCTCTATGTGATTTGTCTTGCTATTGTGACACCGGCAGGATCTGCAACGGCAGCGGTCTTGCATGGAAATAGAGACTGGCTCAGTGCAAAAGATATTTATCGCTATACGATGATTATTAGTCTGATGACGGTAGTGATTACTTTTATTGTGGGAAGACCACTGGTTAATATACTTTTTAAATAACGCGCTATAGGACGCAAAGACAGGAGGAATAAGAATGAAGCAACAAGTTGAAGTCAAACAAATCAAACATCTCATCACACAACAATACGAGGCAGAGCAGGCGTTTCTTGACCAGTTCGCAAAAGGTGAGTACACCTTGGGGCAGCCACTGATCAAAATCAATCCTTACTTGATTGCACCACTGACAGCTCTCGTTATGTTTAGAACACAAGAAGCAGTGGGTGTTACAGTGACTGTCAAAGGTAAGACCAAGGAAGCGGATGTGAGCCATACATATGAAGCGGCAACTGAGCATTTTATTCAGGTACTAGGACTTTATAGTGATTACAATAATACAGTAGAAATCAAACTTTCAGATGGGACATGTGCATCTTATGAGATGCAAACACCGGCACATCCAGAGAAGCTTAAGCATCCAACCAAGATGGAGACAACAAGTGCTTATATGGCAGGCAATATGATGTTTGTATCACCAGCCATGTACTCTATTGCAGGTGCTTATGATTTTGCAGGAGATTGTCGTTGGTACACAGAAGAGAATGTGACCTTTGACCTTAAGCGTATTGAAAATGGGCGTATGCTCATTGGATCATGCCGATTCTTAGAAAAACCATATAATACTGTAGGGATTATCGAGTTTGGACTCATTGGAAAAATCTATACGGAATACTGCTTACCGGGTGGCTACCACCATGATAAGTGGGAGATGGAAGATGGTAATATCTTGATTCTGACACAAGACTTACATAGCGGGACAGTAGAAGATCAGTGTGTTCTTGTGGATCGTCAGACCGGTGAGATTCTAAAAACTTGGGATTATAAAGAGTTCTTACCACAAGAAGCAGCCAAATCAGGGAGCTGGAGTGAGGACGACTGGTTCCATAACAATGCACTCTGGTATGATAAGAAAACTCATTCGATTACACTTTCAGGGAGACACCAAGACGTCTTGGTGAATATTGATTACGAGACAAGTGCAATCAACTGGATGTTAGGTGACCCAGAAGGATGGCCACAAGAATTTGTGGATCAATACTTCTTTACACCAGTAGGCGAAGGGGACTTTGATTGGCACTACGAGCCTCATGCATGTGTGATCACAGCAGAAGGGGATGTTATGGTATTTGACAATGGACACTTCCGTGCTAAAAATCCAGAGAACTACCTCAAAGGACATGATAACTTCTCTCGTGGCGTACGCTACAAGATTGATACAGAGCATATGACCATTGAGCAGGTATGGCAATATGGTAAAGAACGTGGTTATGAATTCTTCTCACCATATATCTCAAATGTAGAGTATTACAGTGACGGGCATTACCTGGTGCATTCAGGCGGAATCGCACAAGAAGATGGTATGACAGTAGAAGGAATAGGAAGTCGTGCGGCGCTCCATAATCCTAACATCAAACTTTCGTCAACAACTGTAGAAGTGCTGGATGATGAAGTGGTATTTGAAATGCAATTAGGTGCTAACTATTACCGTGCTGAGAAGATGCCTCTTTATGATGCAAAAGACCAATTAACCTTTGGCAAGGGACAGATACTAGGGACACTAGGGAAGACACCAGAGTTTAGCACAGCTATTGAAGGTGCAGAGATTGCTGAAGAGGCGGTACCACAAACATATGAAGTGCGTTTTGAAGAAGAAGAAGACCGCATTGTTTTCCATGCTAAGTTTGAAAAAGGTCAGCTTGTGATGTTAATCTTAGAAGATCAAGAGGGTAAGAGCCATCACTACTATATTTCAACCTCTGCAAGTGAGTCAGCAAATGCTGCCATGTGTGTGGGAACTTTCCAAAATACAGATAGCCGCGTCGTTCGTTTTAATATGAATAAAGAAGGCTTTAAAGGCCAATACACCGCCAAACTGATTATTGATATGGTGATGTATGACCTAGGCGTCCACTTCGAGATTTAAAAGTCAAATTCCACTATTAGAAAATAAGCTAATAGTGGAATTTTTGTATAGATGCACGAAACAAGGTGAGGGATATCTTATAAATTCGTTATTTTTCGACCAAAAGTTGCAAAGACTAGGGGCCTATGCTATCATAAAAGTATTATATGAAGTAGAGGTGGACAAATGATAGAAGAACTTAAGACATTTATAGAGGTTGTAAAATACGAAAATTTTACAAAAGCAGCCAAGAAAGTGAATTTATCTCAACCTACAGTTAGTCTACATATCAAAAGGCTTGAAAGTATGTTTGATACCATCTTGATTCAACGATCCAATAAAAGTAAAACCGTTGCCATCACACCAGAGGGAAGACTATTGTATGAAAAAGGACTTGAACTCCTTAAGGCAATTGATACGATTAGAGATGAAATCTCCCAAACTTCTAGTCAAAAACGTAAAACATTAAGAGTAGGGGCAAGTCTTACAATTGGTGATTATTTCTTACCTGAAATACTCAGTAAGTTTGCAGAAGTTAATCCAGATGTGGATATTGAAGTTTCTATTGAAAATACTGCAGCGATTTGCAAAAAAGTCAATGCACTAGAAGTGGATATCGGACTCATTGAGGGGGAGACAGGACAGGCTGGACTTAAAAAACATTATTTTTATGAAGACCACATGATTTTAGTAGGCGCTAATGGGTCACCGTTGACACGTCCTAATGTGCGTATGAGTGATCTGAGAAATCAAGTTTGGATTAGCCGAGAAGTAGGGTCGGGGACACAGGAATACCTTAAGTGTTTTTTAGAGCGCAATCAGATTGTGCCTAAACGTATTATGATTTTTAGCAGTAACTATGCTGTAAAAGAAGCTGTTCGAAAAGGGTTAGGGGTCACACTTATTTCTGAATATGTGGTAGAACATGCACTCAAAGATGAGGAGCTACGTCAGGTACCTTTGGAAGTTAATGAAATGAGAAGATTTTCTTGTATTCTGCCAGAAAACAAAAAGAATTCTGATACACTAGAGCATTTTATGGAAGTCTTAAAAACCTGTGTGGAAACCAAATAATGAGTAGAACGAAGAAGCTATAATCTGTGTAGCTTCTTTTTTTATGCCAAATTATCGCAAATATTAGTAAATGTTATTTTTTGAACAAAGTAGATTGTGTTATATTTGTAACAAGAACAAATGAGGAGTGAATAACCATGACACAATATGATCTTATAATTGTTGGAGCAGGTCCAGCTGGGATGACTGCAGCGGTCTACGGGGCAAGAGCTAATCTGAGTGTATTGATGATTGAGCAGTTAGCACCAGGTGGCCAAATGATTAATACAAATGAGATACAAAATTACACAGGTTTTGGAACAGTAGGTGGGGCAGATCTGGCCTATAAAATGTTTGAACATACACAAGAACTGGAGATAGAACTAGCTTATGGCACCGTTCATCATATCGTTTTGAGCGATGCTGTCAAAGAAGTAAGCTGTGAGGAAGGGATCACCTATACCTCAAAAGCGGTCATTCTTGCAACAGGGACACAACCTAGAAGACTTGGGATTGCAGGAGAAGATATCTATGCAGGGATTAATCTTAGTTGGTGTGCAATCTGTGATGGAGCCCAGTATCGTGATAAGGATGTCGTGGTGATTGGTGGTGGAAATTCGGCTGTAGAGGAGGCGATCTATCTTGCAGGGTTTGCAAAAAGTGTGACCATAGCAACCATGTTTGAGCTTACAGCAGATGAGATTGCCAATGAGAAATTTAGAAATTTACCCAATACTACAGTACATACACAGGTAGAGATTATAGCTTTTGAAGGCGGCCAAAAGCTTGAAAAAGTGAAAATCAGATCTAAACAAACGGGTGAGGAAACAACACTTGCGTGTGATGGCGTGTTTGAATATATAGGACTTGAACCAACGACTTATGCTTGTGGTGACTTAGGTATATTAGATCAGTATGGCTACATCAAGGTGGATGAAAACATGGCCACAAGTATTCCAGGAATTTATGGCGCGGGGGATGTCACTGTCAAAAAGCTTCGCCAAGTGATTACAGCCTGCTCAGATGGTGCCATTGCAGCACAGGCAGCATCAAAATATATTGAAAAACAATGGAACGAATAGGAGAAATGATATGATTAGAGAAGTAGAAGGACAAGAAGCATTAGCACTGATTCAAGAAGGACGTGTATTCGTAGACTTTTTCTCGACAACATGTGGTCCATGTAAGATGTTGAATTTTGTATTAGCAGACCTCCAAAAAGAAGTAGAAGATGTAACGATTGTCAAAGTAGACTTTGATAAAAATAAAGAATTAACAGCCAAGTATGATGTGACATCATACCCAACAATGATTTTGTTTGAAGCAGGGGAAGAGGTAAGTCGCGTGAAGGGCTTACAACAAAAACCAGCACTCAAAAAGATATTAACGAAGGCATAATGCCCTTGACCATAAGGACAACCAAAAAGAACCTCTCAAGAATGTAAGAGTAGCACATTTTTGAGAGGTTCTTTTTGGGCAATTTGAAATTCTGATAGGTACCATTATTATTACCAATTGAAAACCCAAAAATGCCCATTCCAAAAAAATTAACCTATGTTAAAATTATTAGTGTGTTAGTTAATTAACAAACTAAAAAAGAAACTAACATATTGGGAAAATTCAATTAAAACTTTAAAAGAGGAAACTAATTGTAAGGAAGGATGGGTAATTATGAAAGCAAAAAGTTATATGGCAATAGGGGTATGTCTTGCACTGGCTATTGTTGCAACAATGGCAGGTAAAGTACAACACATCGTAGGAGCACCTATGATTGGTCTTTTTGTGGGGATGATCGTAGCGAACATCAAACCAGCAGAAGGGGACTACAAAAAAGGTACAGTTTTTGCAGCTAAGAAATTCCTAATGGCAGGTATTATTCTTGCAGGAGCAACACTTGACTTCAAAGAAATCTTAGGATTTGGCGCACAAGCCCTACCACTTATTCTCACAAACTTATGTGTATCTTTTGGAATGGCATATTTTGTAGGAACAAAACTTGGATTAACACAAAACACAAAATCACTTGTTGGTGCGGGGACATGTATTTGCGGTGGTACAGCAATCGCAACACTTTCACCAATTATTAAAGCCAAAGAAACAGAAATGGCATACGCGTTAACAGCAATCTTCTTATTTGATATTATTGCAGCACTTGCATTCCCATACCTTGGGCAAATGATGGGGATTACACCAGAGCAGTTTGGGATTTTAGCAGGTACAGCAATTAGTGATACATCTTCAGTAGTAGCGGCAGGGGATACATTCAATACATTACTTGGAAATGCAGCTATTGCAGCAAGTGGTTCTCTTGGTGGTGACCTTGCAGTTATCGTTAAGCTTACACGTACAACAATGCTTGTACCGATTGCGATTATCTTCACAATCCTTTCTATTAAACAAACAACAGCACAATTAGGTACTGAGGGACAAGGTCAGCAACAATCAATCGGTAAAGTAATCCTTAAAGTATTCCCATGGTTTATCGTAGGATTCTTAGTGATGGCGATTCTGAATACTGCAGCAATCTTCCCAGCATCTATGGCACCATTCTTCAAAGACGGTTACAAATTCTTAGTAACAGCAGCTCTAGTAGGCGTTGGTTACAAAATCAACCTTAAGGATCTCTTTACAAAAGGTGTTAAACCAATCATCTTAGGTGGTGTAACATGGGCATCAGTTGCAATCGTTTCTATTACATATGTACTTGTATTCATGAAGTAATAGGAATCATAAAGAAAACTGATGGTCCCTATAGAGAAACTCAATTAAAAACTAAGTTTTGCGTATAGGTAAGTTAAAAAATTAATTATATAATATATACATGATAATTAATTAACAAAAAACATTAATTATAAAAAGCGAAATGGAGGGCAAACAATGGGCTATAAATTAAACTTTGAAACAGTAAATAGTCTCTTTAATGAACTTAAAAAAGAGTACAAAATTTATGCACCAAAAAGATTTGCAAAAGCAGGTCGTTATTCAGATACAGATATCATTCGTTATGCTGAAATTAACAACGTAGAAGAGATCGTATGGGATGAGAAATCAGACTACTCTGCGAAAGAAGTTGTAACACCAATCACTCAAACTTTATTCTACTTCACAGAAGATGAATACCGTGAGAGCAAAATCCATGATAAAAAAATCTTAATCTTCGCTAGACCTTGTGATATCAATGCACAACAAAACCAAGATAAGATCTTCTTAGAAAATGGATTTGAAGATACATTCTACAAACGTATGAGAGAAAAAGTAAGCTACGTATTAATGGAATGTACTACAGGATGGGATACATGTTTCTGCTGCTCAATGGGCTCAAACAAAACAGACAACTACGCTTTAGCTGCTAAATGCGAAGATGGCAACGTTCTTTTCAATGTAAAAGATGAAGCTTTCGCTCCTTTATTCCAAGGTAAAGAAGAAACTACATACGATGTAGCTTTTATCGAGAAAAATGAAGTTTCAGTAACAATCCCAACTATTCCAAACAAAGAGGTTCTTAACGAACTTAAAAAGCACGAAATGTGGAATGAATACAACAAACGTTGTGTAGGTTGCGGAAGCTGTACAATTGCTTGTAGCACATGTACATGTTTTACAACAACAGACATTATGTATAATGAAAATGCAAACATTGGTGAAAGAAGAAGAACATCTTCATCTTGTCAAGTTAAAGGATTTGACGAAATGGCTGGTGGACATGACTTCAGACATACAATGGCTGATCGTTACAGATACAAAACACTTCACAAAATCCACTCTTACAACGAAGCATTTGGCCAAGGTCATATGTGTGTAGGTTGCGGTAGATGTACATCTAGATGTCCAGAGTTTATCTCATTTACAGCAACTATTGAAAAAGTAGGCAAAGCTGTTGAAGAAATCTGTGGAGGTAAAGAAAATGCATAATAACGTAGTAATGCCACAAATGTGCGAAATCATTAGCTTTACACAAGAATCAAAAACAGAATTCACAATCAGAGTAGCAACTGATCTTCCAGTAGCTCATGGTCAATTCTGTCAGTTATCACTTCCAAAAATCGGTGAGGCACCAATCTCTGTAAGTGATTACGGTCAAGGTTGGATGGACTTTACAATCCGTGCGGTTGGTAAAGTAACTGATGAAGTATTCAAACTTAAAGCAGGAGACAAAATCGGTATCCGTGGTGCATACGGCAAAGGTTGGCCAGTAGAGAAATTCGAAGGCAAAAACGTTGTTGTTATCGCTGGTGGTACAGGTGTTGCTCCAGTAAAAAGCATGCTTAACAAATTTGCAGCTGAAGCAGGCTACGCAAAAAGCGTAAACCTTATTGCTGGATTCAAAGATGAAGAAGGTATTCTTTTCAAAGATACATTAAATGTATGGGCAGAAAAGTTCAATACAATCTTCACATTAGATAGAGATGAAAAAGAAGGCTTCAGAACAGGTCTTGTAACAAAATTCATCGAAGAAATCCCATTCAAAGACTTTGGTGACAACTACGAAGTTGTTATCGTTGGACCTCCAATGATGATGCACTTTACAGGTCTTGAGTGTCTTAAACAAGGTATTCCAGAAGAGAAAATCTGGGTTTCATTCGAAAGAAAAATGTCATGTGCAGTTGGTAAATGTGGACACTGCCGTATCGACGAGACATACGTATGTCTTGAAGGACCAGTATTCAATTACACTGTAGCGAAAAACTTATTAGACTAGGAGGCCATTATGAATCACGATATTGATGTTAAAAAAACCAGAATTAACTGTTTCCGTCAATCTAAGGTAGCAGGCGAGTTCATGCTCCAATTACGTGTTCCTGGATCAATCATTGATGCAAAACACTTAGAAGCAGTTCAGTATATTGCTCAAACTTGGGGAGATGGTACTTTCCACGTAGGGATGAGACATACACTTAACATGCCAGGAATCAAATACCAATATGTTGAAGAAGTCAATGCATACATCAACGAATACATCAGAGAAGTAGAAGTTGTAGAGTGTGGTGTTGACATGGAAACAGAAGGTAAAGGTTACCCAACAATCGGTACACGTAACATTATGGCTTGTATCGGTAACACACACTGTATCAAAGCAAATGTAAACACACATGAGCTTGCTAAAAAAATCGAAAAAGAAGTATTCCCAAATCACTACCACATTAAAACAGCTGTAGCTGGTTGTCCAAATGACTGTGCAAAAGCACACTTCAATGACTTCGGTGTAATCGGTATTGCTAAAATGGAATACGATGCTGACCGTTGTATCGGATGTGGCGCATGTGTTGACGTATGTGATCACCATGCAACACGCGTATTATCACTTGTAAACGGAAAAATCGAAAAAGACACTTGCTGCTGCGTGGGCTGTGGTGAATGTACAATCGCTTGTCCAACAAGTGCATGGACACGTAGTGACAAGAAATTCTACCGTATTATGCTTGGCGGACGTACAGGTAAACAATACCCACGTATGGGTAAAATGTTTGCTAACTGGTTAACAGAAGACGTTGTTCTTGCAATCTTTAGAAACTGGCCAAAATTCTCTGCTTGGGCACTTGATTACAAACCAGTTTACTTACACGGTGGACACTTAATCGATAGAGCTGGATACATCAAGTTCAAAGAAATGATTCTTGAAGGCATCGAGCTTAACCCAGAAGCACAAATCGCAGAGCGTATTTACTGGCATGAAGATGAAAAACGTGCTAACATTAACGTAAAACCACTTGATAATCACCATGTTGCAGGACCACAACCAGAAGGTAAATCAGGTCACTAAGACAAGTGTTTAACAATTTATGCTAAGAAGGTATGATAGCCACGTTGCTATCATACCTTTTTTATATGGCGTCAGAATTTTTAATATTATTTTGATTGGATAGAATCTAGGGTATAATAGAAATGATAAAATATAAGAGGTGACATATGGATATAGCAGTTATTGGAGTGAACCATCAGAGTGCTCCTATACATATTAGAGAGAAGTTTTCTTTTACAGATACTAATCGCATAGAACTTTTGAATCAAATTGTTGATAGCGGCATAGCTGAGGCAGTAGTTGTTTCCACATGTAACCGTAGTGAAACTTATATATCAAGTATGGCATTGCCAGAGCATATCGAACGCGTCAAAACACTTATTACCACATTTTGTGAGATTGAAGGGCTTAAGGATTACTTGTTTGTGAAACAGGGAATGGAAGCTATTGTGCATCTGCATGAGGTGGCAGCAGGGCTAGACTCTATTGTTATTGGGGAAGACCAAATCTTAGGGCAAGTCAAAGATGCCCATGAGTTTGCTATGACAGTAGGAACAAGTGGTAAAATACTCAACAAGTGTTTTAGAGAGGCCGTAACAACAGCTAAGAAGATTAAGTGTGAAACCAAAATCTCAGAATATCCTTTATCGATTAGTTCTATAGGGATTAAATTTATGAAGGAAAAGATGGGGAGCTTAAGTGGCAAGAATGTACTCTTAATAGGCGCCGGGAAGATGAACCAATTGGCACTCAATCACCTCTATGAAGAAGAGGTAGGGACAGTCTATATGGCCAATCGTACACGCTGCAAGGTGAGCGCCCTTCAGGAAAACTATCCGGGGATTATCGCTATTCCTTATGAGTCCCGTTATGAGTTCTTGGAACGGGTGGACCTAGTGATTACATCAACGGCTTCACCACACGTGATCTTAAAGGCAGAACATATGCCAACGCTTAACAGGCAGCTATACATGTTAGACATGGCATTGCCAAGAGATGTGGAGGAGTGTATTGGAGACCATCCAAAAGTCGCACTCTACAATATTGATGCATTAAAAGAAATATCCCACCAAAATAGTATTAAAAGAAATCAACTTGCCAAGCAAGCAGAGCGCCTCATTAAGGAGAGCACCAGTGCACTCTATCAGTGGGCACAAAGTGCCAAGGTGGATCCGACGATTCACTCTATTCATGAGCGCTGCACCGAGATTCAGCAAGATACCATGGATTATCTAGGGCGTAAACTAGATCTTAGTACAAGAGAGCAAAAGTTAGTGGAGAAGATGCTCATGAGTTCGCTCAATCGTCTGATGCGTGAGCCTATTGCCAAGCTCAAAGAAATACAAGATAGTGAAAAGCAAAGCGAATACATCAAAGTCGTGGAAGACTTATTTGACTTGTAGATAGAAAAGAGGACAGATATGAAAATCATAGTAGGAACACGAGGGAGTCAACTGGCGCTTACCCAAACCAAATGGGTGATCGCTAAGCTTCAAGAACAACATCCAGAAGTTCAATTTGAAATCAAAATGATTAAGACAAAAGGAGACCTCATCCAAAATGTGGCCCTTGATAAAATCGGTGACAAAGGTGTCTTTGTCAAAGAAATAGAGGCCCAGTTATTAGAGGGCGGGATTGATATAGCTATCCATAGTATGAAAGATATGCCAAGTGAAGTGACAGCAGGGCTGTGCTTCATGAAGACGCCAAAACGTGAGGATAGACGTGATGTACTGGTATTACGTGAGCCTATCGCGGATCTTTCGGAGCTTAGAGAAGGGGCTGTGATTGCAACAGGCAGTAAGCGCCGCAAATATCAGCTGCTTCAGGCGCGCCCAGATCTTCAAATCGTGCCAATCAGAGGGAATATTGATACCCGTATGCG
>JBOFEH010000075.1:0-35974 GCA_051647765.1 Cellulosilyticaceae bacterium
AGAATAATTTTTTCTACGAAAGCATCCTTTGGCTCATGACTTAAAATCTTCTTAATCTCTGCTGCGTTTTGTTCAGTAATCGTTATAAAAGGAATAATAAAAAAGATATGTTGCTTGTTGTATTCTCTAGCATGATGAAGTGCGAATCTTAAAGATGCCATAGTCTTGCCTGCCCCTGTCGGACAATTCAATGTATAGATCCCTGGCTGTTTAAGTGCATTTTTATAACATGCACTGGAAATATCCCCACGTAGCTTATTAATAAATGTATTACTTTGATAGTCTGCAAGCTTGACCTCATATCTTCCTATGAGGTCTTCCCATAACCCTTCATTTGCCTGAGCATATCTCATCTCTATCCCATCCATAAACGTAGCTGTATCATATCGGTCTGCATCAATAAGGCAGGAATATAGATATTTAATCAAAACGCCAGCAGCATACTGCATTTCTTGCGGTGTTTTTGTATACTGCCGTATACGTTGTAAACTAGTTCTTATTTCCTGTACTGCTGCTTCAAATAGATTTTTCAAGTAATTGACATCTAGTGTTTCTAACATTTCTCTCTGTGCCCTTTTATAGGTCTCGTACCATGCTTTATCTTCTTGTAATTTTTCTAACCGTTTGAGATAAGGTGATGTCCCTTGGGTGTCAAATACATCTGCTAACCCTCCATGATGGCTCATAATAACAATAGCCATGATTTGCGCTGTTAACTGTCTTTCAGCTGTATCTTGTGAAGTAACCAGCTGGGTTATCCATACCGCACCTGCTGTCGAATGATCAGGTCCCTTACCTCTTTTGTTCTCTGTCGTCGCATATCTTATGTACTTCTCAAACTCATCAGTCATCTTGCCTATATCATGTACCCATCCCACTAATTCCCCAGCAGCTTCTAATCCTATTTTTTTAGCACAAAACCGACAATATTTTGCTACATTCCTTAGATGTTCCTCTACTGATTGTTCTCTTTTATCACTAATATGTGCTGGCCTCATTGCTCCACCTTTATACTTTTGACTTAATTATATATTATTTTATGTTAAATTCAAATATTTTTTGATACTATACACGTATGACTTCACTATAGGTAGCTGTATCTTCTTCATTCCCCTAGCACCACGACCTTACAATTTTTTCATAAACACCTTGCTCCAATTCAATCCATTCTCTCACCTCTCCTCATATTTTGGAGCATGTTCGATTGGATTGAATCAAGCTTATTTGTGTGTGCACTGATGATCTCAGTCATCTTGTTATTTTTGAATAGATAAACTATTGCTTAATATTACTTAGACTACACACTCTCTACTATTATGACTTTCCCTCTGCTATAATAAAATCACATATCACTTACAAGGAGTATTTAAAAATGCGAAGAAAAGAAAGAGGAATCACCGATCCTATTAAAATTAAAGAAATTATTGATGCTTGCCATTGCTGTAGAATAGGCTTCTATGACCAAGGTCAAGTCTATATTGTCCCCCTCAATTTTGGCTATATTCTGGAAGATGGCAACTATGTATTTTATTTTCATGGAGCCAAAGCAGGCCGTAAAATAGATTTGATCCAATCAAGTCCTTCTGTAGGGTTTGAACTGGACACCCATTACAAACTCAATGAAGGTGTCCTTCCATGCCAGTATTCAGCGCGCTACCAAAGCATCATTGGAAATGGTACAGTCAGCATTGTAGAAAACATTGAGGAAAAGAAATTGGGTCTCTTAGCACTCATGAAACAAACAACGCAAAAAGAAGACTGGGTTTTCTCAGATCAAATGGCTGGTGCCGTATGTGTGTTTAAGCTGGTCGTAGAATCCATGTCTTGCAAAGAACATCAGTAGTAGGTATTCCCAATGCTATCCCTACAAAAGTGCGTCTCCATGTGTATCATTTGTTTGTAGAAATCCTAATTTCCCCCATACAAGCACATTCTCTCACCTCTCCTCATATTTTGAAATATAGGTACAAAATGGGTCTGGAGGTTGATTTATGAATACTGTATCGATTGCTCTTATCGGCGGAGACTTACGTTATGTGAGACTTTGTCAAATTCTTTGCGAAAAAGGTTTCTCTCCTTTGGTCTATGGCATTAGCCATCCTGATATTCCTGAGGAGGCTACCATTTGTCATGATTTAGAAGCTGTGCGTGGGTGTCAATTTATGATTGGCCCTATTCCTTTTTCTAAAGACGGCAAAAGCCTTTTTACGCCGCTTAGTAATACACATATTTCTATTGAACGTTTTATGGAGGTGGCTTCTAATAGTTATGTCCTCGTAGGTGCCCTCAAACCTCAGCTCAAAGATTTGTTCCAAAAACATAACTTACCTTATACAGATATGATGGATTTGGATGAGGTGGCCATATTAAATGCCATTCCCACCGCTGAGGGGGCAATCCAATATGCCATGCAAAACAGTGAAATTACACTCCATGATAGTCAATGTCTTGTACTAGGTTTTGGACGCTGTGGCAAACTACTTGCTCACAAACTTCATGGCATTGGTGCCAAAGTCTCTGTAGAGGCACGTTCCACAAAAGACTTGGCTTTTATCACAACCTATGGTTATACGCCCATTCCTTTAAGTGAGCTTAAACAGCATCTAGGGGGTTATGATTTTATTTTTAATACGATTCCTGTGGTTATTTTGGACCAAGAATCCATTGACTGTATTCCTAAAAATACAGTGTATATCGAGCTGGCCTCAGCACCTGGTGGTATTGATATGAGCTACTGTGAAAAAGTTGGCCTCAATCACGTCCCCGCCCCAAGCCTACCAGGCAAGGTAGCCCCTATGAGCGCTGCTCGGGCCATTTATACAGCTTTAGAGCTAACTATTGCCAAACATCTTTAAAGCATCAAAAAAGAAGGATAGCGATTATCCTTCTTTTTTGATGGCTTCATATTCTTTTGGGGTATTCACATTGCATAGCACCTCTCGAGATACGGGTAATTGCCGTACTGAAATACTGCGTATACGTGTCTTTTTGAGAAGGTCTTGCAAACGGTAGTTTCCCTCTTGTAGCATCTTGTCTATGACAGGTAGCATGTTTTTGGAGTAAATCCCCGCTGCACAGTCGTAGTGCCCCTTATCGTCTTGAATCATCACCCCATCCCATTCCTCTGTAATCTGATCACATAAATACTTGATAAGATATCTATCCATCTTGGGCATATCACACGCACAGATAAACACGTAGTCTTGGGGAATATTTCTTAGGGCTGTCACAATCCCGCCTAAGGGTCCAATCCCAGTATACTCATCTATGAGTATAGGATAATCTTGTGAGGGCACAGGGTCTTTGTCATTGACTGAGAGATACACCGGTCCACATACGGTCATCTCTTGGACAATCCTTTGCCAAAATGGCATGTCCTGATAGATTAAAAGAGCCTTTGACTGACCCATACGACTACTTTTACCTCCCATAAGAAGCACCATGGCAATCTGTTGTTTCATAGTATTCACCTTCCTAGTCTACTAGATAGACCAGCTCATCCCCATTGATAGCGATCCTCACTTCATCCGGTGGCTTATAGCCTCTGGCTTGATCATAGGAGACTTTATAACGCAAAGTATCTGCACCCCCTAATCCCCCTAGACTTCTTAAGCTCCAAATAATGGCATCTGGTTCTTCAATCTGTCTTAGAATCTCACAGCTGATGACTTGCTCACTCTGACTCTCCTCGACAATGGCTAAAGCGTTTTGCCCAAGTCCTACAAATTTGACCCCTTCTGGGATGGGCTGCTTGGTTAGCATTTCATAGCATCCTTCTCCTAGTAGACCCTTGTAGTCCTCTATTTTTTGGAAAGGTAAAATATTCTTGTAACCACATAGACGTGCTTGGGCTCTTGTCTTAGGCGCTGCAAAGAGTGCTTTTTTGTCTTGGACTTGGTGCATTTTGCCATCCTCAATAATCCCAATGCGGTCACATAAGTGGTAGACCTCCTCTTGATTATGGGAGACAAATAACACAGGTTTTAAGAAGCTTTCCATAGTCTCTAATAGCTCTTGTTCTAACTGCCATTTCAAATGATCATCTAGAGCTGCAAAAGGCTCATCTAATAAAATCACTTTGGGGTTAGCAGCCATCATACGTGCTAAGGCTACTCTCTGTTGCTGTCCCCCAGATAGATGCCTAGGGTATTGATCTTCTAGCCCTTCTAAGTGAAAAGTTTTGATTTTCTCCCTCACCACTTGTTCCCTTAAGGGTTTTGCCACACTAATACCAATGTTTTGGGCCACAGTCATATTGGGAAACAAAGCATAATTCTGAAACAAATAGCCTACGCCTCTTTTTTGAGGGGGTAGATTAATCCCTTTCTCAGCATCATAAAGTACTGTATCCCCTAGAGTAATCAGGCCACTATCTGGGGTTTCAATCCCTGCGATACACTTGAGCGTCATACTCTTGCCACATCCTGATGCGCCCAATAAAGCCAATATCCCTTCGGATGTCTCAAAGTGGACATCTAATAGCCCCTGATTGAGTTGTTTTTTGATTGTCACCACAAGTTTCATGATTTGCCCCTCCCTTTTTTCATCCATTCCACTTGACTGCTATTAATCTGATACATCAGCATCATGGTCATCAGTGAAATAATGACCATGACCCCCACCCCTTCATAGGCCAAGCTACGGTCTCCATTTTGTACTGCTGTATACACTGCCAGCGCCATAGTCTGTGTCTTACCAGGTATATTCCCTGCCAACATCACCGTTGCGCCAAATTCACCCAGCGCCCTTGCAAAAGTCAAAATAGTCCCTGCTACAATCCCCCTCCAACAATTGGGAATCATAATCTGATAAAAAATCTGATAATCCGTAAGCCCTAAGGTCTGAGCCGCATAGATTAAATCAGGATCGAGCTGTTCAAAGGCGCCTCTGGCCGTACGATACATAATAGGAAAAGACACCACTACCGCTGCAATCACAGTCCCAGCCCACGAAAAAACAATAGTAATGCCCAACTGACTCAGCAGTGTCCCTACTCCACTATTTTTCCCAAATAACACCAAGAGCAAAAAACCTACTACTGTAGGTGGTAACACCATAGGCAGGGTCAATAAGGTATCAACTATTGTCTGAAATCGCTTAAGTTTCATGGTCCACTTGGCTGCGTATAAGCCTAGCACAAAAGTCAAGACGGTACTCCATATTGCTGTCTTAAGCGAAATGATTAATGGTGTCACTTCCATCGCACAATCCCCCTTTCTTTTTTAGGATTTATTGGCCCACTAACCCAAAACCATAGGTTCTAAAAATATCTCTCGCCTTCTGGCTACTCAGAAATCTCACAAAATCCTGAGCCTCCTCTGGTAGCTGCGTCGCCGCCACAACCCCCGCTGGATAAACCACCTCAGAGGTTGCCTCTGGCGAAGCAATCGCCACCACCTCTACGCCTGGCTCTGCAAGGGCATCTGTAAGATAGACAATGCCACAATCCACATTACCCGTTGCCACCCAGTCAAGGACTTGGCGCACACTGGTCGCAAAATTAGCTCTCACTGTCACCTCATCCCACAGTCCCATCTGGGTATAGAGTTGCTGGGTATAATCCCCCACAGGCACACCCTTCCCGCCTATAGCTACCATCTCTACCGTATCAGATACAACCTCTTCAAATCCCGTTATTACTAGCGCACTTCCTTTTGGCTTGATCAACACAATCTGATTACTCAGCAGTTTGATGATACTTTCTGAGATCATGAGCTGCGCCTCATCTAGGCTATTCATCTGCTTGAGATCTGCCGAGATAAAAACATCTGCAGGTGCCCCTTCTTCAATCTGCCGTGCCAGTGTCCCTGAGCCATCAAAAGAGAACTTGATCTGTATATGGGGCGCCTCTTCCAAGTAGGCCTTTGCAACGTCTTCTAAAACCTCTGACAAACTAGAGGCGCCTAAAACATAGAGGGTACTCGTATCTGGTTTATTGCAGCCTACGAGTAACACCAATAGACCCAGTAGCATGACGAGGGCTGATTGCCTCCTCATCCCATTAGCCCTCAACGATCGTCATCTCATCGCCTACTTTGACCATCCCGCCATTGAGCACACGACAGAACACGCCTTCTCTCGGCATAATACAATCACCCATCTTGTGGAAAATCTGACAATGCTGATGGCATTCTTTGCCTACCTGCGTCAACTCTAATCTCACATCACCACATGCAAACCTTGTTCCTATTGGCAAGGTTTTAAAATCAAATCCTTCTACCACAAAATTTTCTCCAAAAGCACCAAAATCAACTTCTGCACCTCGCTGACGGAATGCATCTATTTGCTCATAGGAAAGCAGGCTAATTTGACGATGCCAATCCCCCGCATGAGCATCTCCTTCCATCCCATGATTTTCTATAATCCTAATTTCATCTACTTCTTACTTCTGCGTACATTTTTTTAAGCTTTTGCATACTGCCATTACTTTTCCCATAGTGATGTCCTCTCTTTATTCGCTTAATGCCTGTAATATATGTTCTATGATACACTGTGTATCATTTAAGTCTATGATTTTTACGGTAGGATGTCTTAGGTCAAAATCACTCGCAATCGCTATGAGTGTCTCCTCTTGACAGACACTCTCTTTGGAGTTATCTTCTCTTACAATTTCAATCTTAGGATATTGACTCCCTTTAAAACCTTCTAACAAAATCAGGTCCGCTTCTTCAAAGTACCCAAAGAGCTCCTGCTCACTGACTTGTTGCTGTTTGGTAACCATGTATTGAGAATCCGAAAAGATAGCCGCCCCATAAGCCCCCGCCTCAAGATGTGCATGGGTATCTGTCCCTGGCCGATCTGCCTCAAAATCATGGCCATCATGTTTGACCGTTGCAACCTTTAACCCTCTTTTGCTAAGCTCTGGAATCAATCGACTAATCAATGTGGTCTTTCCTGAGTTTTTGACCCCACTAATAGCAAGCAGCTTGGGGCTATGTTGATGACTAGCTCCCTGTATCGCTTCCTCTCTCATCAGTAAGCTCCTTTTCCAAATCCACAGTTCGGATAATAGCAAGGTTTACACCCTAAGCACAAACCACCATGCCCTAGACGCACAAGATCTTTTTTAGTCACCTTCACCCCAGCTGCAACACGTGGCAATACCAAATCAAAAATTGTTGCCTTGGCATACATCACACAGCCTGGCAATCCCATAATAGGCATGCCATCTTCAAAATAACCTATTAAGAACATAGCCCCCGGAAGCACTGGCGCACCATAAGAAATAATCTCTGCTCCTGTATCCCGTATAGCACCTGGTGTCAAATCATCTGGATCAACACTCATACCACCCGTACATACAATGAGCTCCACACCCTCTTCTCTCAGTTTTAAGATAGCCTCTGTGATTTTTTGCTTATCATCATTAACTGTCACATGTGCTACCACACTGATGCCATATTCACTGAGTTTTTCCTTGATAACAGGGGTAAAAGTATCTTGAATTCTACCGTAGTATACTTCACTGCCTGTTGTCACAATACCTGCCTTGCGTTTTTGGTAAGGTATGAGCTCTGCTAATGGCGTATTTCCTGCAAGCTTTACGGCCTCTGTCATCTTGTCTTTTGCAATGACCAGCGGAATCACTCTAGTTCCTATCAGACGGTCTCCTTCTTTGACCGGCGAGTAGGTATGTCGTGAGGCAATCATAATGTCCTCTAACATATTAATCTCCTCAAGACGCTGGGTATCAATACAAAACAACCCTTCGCAAGCCGCTACCAATTCGATTTTTCCTTCTTTAATGGGTGTTGGCTTCATATTATCATTCTTGCAAATATCATAGAGGATTTGGGCTGCTTCATTTTCATGGAACATCGTATCATCTTTTTCCCATACGTAGAGATGGTCTTTGCCCAAAGATAAGAGCACAGGTATATCCGCCTCTGTCACCACATGCCCTTTACGAAACGCCACGTCTTTGACAACATCCTTAATAATCTGAGTGATATCATGACAAATAATATGCCCTACCGCCTCTGTTGTTTTAATTTGTCTCATCTGTCTATCCTCCTATTTTCTCGCACAATCCTTAGCCGTACCAATCAATATTTCTAATCCATGACCTAGCTCTGGCATAATATACGCCAAACACTCTTGAACTGCCTTAGGGCTCCCTGGGAGATTTACAATCAAGGTCTGCTTACGTATTGCTGCCACTGCACGGCTTAGCATCGCTCTTTTGGTAAACTGCATGCTATAGGCACGCATGGCTTCTGGAATACCTGGCACCATACGCTCTGCAATATCTGTAGTTGCTTCTGGCATACAATCTCGCTGAGAAAACCCTGTCCCACCTGTTGTCAAAATAAGGTCCGCTTGATTGTTGTCTGCGATTTGTTTCATAGCTTGGGCCAATCTCTGTCTATCATCTGGCAATAACACCTTTTGTACGACTTCATAGCCATACTCTCGCACGATGTTTTCAATCACTACACCGCTCTGATCCTCTCTCTTACCCGCATACCCAGAATCACTGGATGTTATGATCACAACACGCATGGTTTTATCCTCCTATTTGTGACATGGCACGGTGTTCCTCTTTGCCTGTCTTTTGCTCATAAAAATGGTGACGCATGGGTTTATTGATAATAGCTTGTTCCATAGCGTCTCTTAGAGTACTCTCGCTACATCCTGTTCTTAGAAGTGTCTTAAGATCACACCCTGCATTGTACTGAAGACACGCTTTTAAATACCCCTCTGAGGTGAGTCTGACACGGTTACACGACCCACAAAACTGATGACTGATTGCACTAATAAAACCTATTTTGCCCTTAAAGTCTGGTAAACTATAATAACGACATGGCCCTTCTCCTAGCCTCTTATCATAAGGAACCATGGTGCCATAAGTACTTTGCAAAAGGGCTGTGATTTCTTCTTCTTTTAAGGAAGGTAATGTTTTACCATACCCGATGGGCATCATTTCAATAAAACGTATATGTATAGGCTCTTCTTTTGCGAGTTGTACTAATTGGAGCAAATCAGAGGGCTCTGTTGTTATAGGCACACAGTTGATTTTAAGCGGTATGTGAGGATAATCCTTTAGTGCCTCCATACTTTCTAAAACATTTTGCAGTGCATCTCGCCTTGTAATACGGGCATATGCCTTAGGGTCTAGTGTATCCAAACTGATATTAATCCCATCTATACCTGCTTCTACAAGAAGGGGTAACTGTTGCTTGAGAAGCATCCCATTGGTTGTGAGTGTAACCTTCTCTATTCCTTTTATATTTTTGAGGGTTCTGACTAAGTGGTGAAGCTCTTTTCTAACAAGTGGTTCACCTCCTGTGAGCTTGATCTTCTTGAGGCCAAGCTCTGCCCCCGCCTTGCAAATTCTCTCGATTTCATCATATGTCAAGAGGTTGTCGGCCGCTTGAGGCGCTAACCCCTCCTCTGGCATACAATAAATACACCTACTATTACACCGATCGGTTACAGACACACGTAAATACCCAATCTGTCTTCCTTGTCCATCTCTCATATTAGCCTCTTTCTTAGTGTTTACGATTGACAAAGTGCCCGCTTTTACCACCTATTTTTTCTTCTACATAAATCTCTGAAATTTCCATCGTCTTATCAATAGCCTTGCACATATCAAAAATAGTTAACAGTGCAATATTGACACCTGTAAGCGCTTCCATCTCTACGCCTGTTTGGCCTTCTGTCTTAACCGTACAAATAGCTGTGATACTTAGGTTTTCCTCTTCTAATTCAAAATCTACACTACACTTTTGAATCATCAGAGGATGACACATAGGAATCAGTGCTGAGGTTTGCTTAACGCCCATAATCCCTGCCACTCTTGCAACACCTAATACGTCACCCTTTTTGACACTCCCTTGCTTGATAGCTGCCATCACTTCTTGATTAACCCGAATTTTGCCTCTGGCTATTGCCGTACGGGATGTATGCCCTTTTTCGGATACATCCACCATAATCGCATTCCCCTTGCCATCAAAGTGTGTTAATTTTTCGTTCATTTCTTACCTCCACAGAATATACGACATTTTTTTATCTTATTGTCCACATTATACCATCTATGTCACCCTATCTTCAAGTTACCCCTATTGGTTTTAGAGCCACATTTCTTTGGCTTCTTCACTGAGTGCGCACGTTTTGGCTTTGATTCTCAGTGCTGGTTTAGTGCTCCCTATCTCTCCAAGCACTGGCAAATGATTGACCAAATGACTACCATATTTTTTCTCGAGTATGTCCAAATCCCCAAAATCCAATGCCCTCATAGGACAGGCCGCCACACAAGCTGGAATTCCCCCCTCTTGTCTGATGGTATAACAACTATCACATTTACCGACTTTTCTACTATTTGCAATCACCTTCATTTGACCATAGGGACAGGCTTTGACACACCGTTTACACCCAATACAGGTGTCCTCTTTACAGAGCACCACACCATCTTGTTCTACGATAGCCCCTACAGGACATACCCTAAGACAAGCTGCATCCTCACAGTGATTGCAGCTTGTACTCATATGGAAGCATTGCACATCAGGGTAGCTCCCAACACAGTAACTGAGAGTCTTTCTATAGTCTACACCCGTTCCTAACCTATTTTTATCTTTACACTGAACGTCACAGGCACGACATCCTATACACCTTGTCGTATCCACATAAAAGCCTTTTTTTGTCATCCTTCAAACGTCTCCTTTTCGACTCTCTACCTCGGTATTATGGCTTTAAATAATCAGGTGTAATAGCATCACCCTCATATTTTTCAAAATTACAGTTGAAATTGTTGTACCCTGAAATACCCATGCCTGCGACAACAGGCCCTACCAGAATATTATCTGCACCACCTTTGTCTATACCGGTCTTCTCATCCATATCTACCCACGAACCATGTGGAATCCCTACTATTCCCGGCATAAGTGTCTCAAGAAGTGCCGCTTGGCGAAGTACTTTGCCATAGGCATTATAGACAAGGACTGTATCACCATTTTGGATACCTTTTGAGGATGCATCTTGGGCATTTAGGAACACAGGGTTTGGCCATGATTCTCTGAGCCATGGGCAGTTATCAAATACCCCGTGGGAGCGGCGCAAATAATGTGGATTAAAAAGCAGATAAGGATACTCGCCTTTTTCTCCCTTAATATCACCCTTCCTAAAAGTGGTCTCATACCCTACTTTTGGTACAATATAATGAGGGTATGGTTTATAGTCCACTGTATCAAATCCTAGCCCATTAAGCTCATCTGCCTTTGCCTGACTATAAATCTCAAACTTTCCACTTGCCGATGGGAGCGGATGCCCTTTTGGATCACGCACAAAGTCCTCCCACCCTATAAAACCATAGGCATCCCCTTGGTGCCTTGGGACTTGATACCCTCCACGCTCTAAGAGCTCATCTATTGTAATGATGCCCCCTTGGGGTGTACCTTCACATTCCCATTTACGGATATCTTTTGGTGTAATGGTAACAAGTGTTTGCTGGTTCCCCTTATCGTCCCTATACCAACACCCTGCAATCTTATTAAAGAATTGTTGCTTCTCGCTGATAGGATACATATCCTGTGGGTTAAGCCCTAATGCCTTCGCAATACCACAATCAATCTCTTGATCGGTTTTAGCTTCAAAAAGCGGCGGGGTCACTTGTTCATAACACACAATCATCTCTCTATTCCCTGCGGAGAAGCCACCTACCGTTTCCCATTCAGTTGTGACTGGCAAAATAATATCAGAGTACTTCGCTTGTGTATTATAAAACTGCGCCTTACTCACCACAAAATCCACTTGCCGGTGGGCCATAATACCACCTGTCATATTCATACCTGTCTGAAGGTATGCACTCGCATCATGGAAAATACAGCGGATATCAATCTCACGCTCTTCACCTTGCTTCAATCCACCAAACCAAACATCCCCTACATAGCGGTATTGTCCTCCTAATACAGCAGTCCACACTTGTGGCGCAGGAATGGCATCATCAACAGTATTAGGAATAGTAGGTAACCCCGCATCTCCCGCACCTACAAGGAGTGGCCCCGTATTCCCCGCATGACGTGCATAACTTGACCCTATGGCATGACCTGACTTACCTGCATGTCCCCCCATCATCCCTATGGTATGAAATAACTGAGGGAGATTCTCAGCCCCATTATTACGGGCTGCCCCATAAGTAAAGAGTAGCATCACTTTTTGGTGTTTGGTCAGTGTCCTTGCATACCAAGTGATATCCTCCACAGGTGTACCGCAAATTTCACTGGCCCACTCAGGCGTCTTAGGGATGTTATCATATTTTCCTAAGACATAATCCTTAAAGTTCTCATTGGTTTTGGCATCTTTTGGCATAGATTCTGCATCAAACCCAATACTGTATTTGTGCAAGAACGCCCAATCAATAAGATCCTCTCCTGCCTCGTCTAAGCGAAGCATCTCATAGGTTACCCCTAACAAAAAGGCCGTATCCGTCCCTGTACGGACCCTAAGCCACTTGGCATCATAGAGCTGCGCCGATGCATTATAATCTGGCCCTATGACCACAAACTTTGCCCCTTGCTCATAAGCCTTATAAAATAAGAAAGCTGGATTGCCCGCTGCTGACCATGCAGGATTGGACCCATGTAGCACGATGGTCTCCGCATTGAGGAGGTCAAACCTGTCATTAGCCGTCCCCTGTCCATAAGGCGGCAAGCCAATTTTAGACAGCCCCAGCAGATAAGACCCATAAGAAGAGGTATCCCAGTTCCACGTATGGCCACCATACAGGTTCAAGACTTTGGCACTATTTTTAGCACCCCATCCCGTCTCCAAAAAGGCTCTATTACCATAGTTCTCCTTAATATGCCTAAACTCAGCCGCAACGAGCCTAAATGCCTCATCCCATGTGATGATTTCCCACTCATCCTGCCCACGTAGCGCCTTGTTCCCGCCAGTTATAGGCTCCCAATGCTTACGCTTCATCGGATACTTGATACGGTCCGCCCCAAAGCACTGCTGCTGTTGGGCATGCCCACGTACACATGCTCTTTGCTGAGGATACTCATAAGAATCATCATGGGAATCATCCGTTTTTTGGCGCACCACAGCACCCTCTTTAATCAACACCTTATTCACACAACGCCCACCGCAGTTATGCCAACAAGCCGCACTCACCCACTTGCCTTCGTCGCTTATCTGTTCTGAGTACTCCCCCTCATCCTCAGTAGCACGCTCACCCGTACACACCCTCTCCAAATAGTCTAGGTCTTGTCCCAAAAAGTCTACGACATCCTGTGCAAACTTCGGATAAAACTTGGCACCCTCTATCTGCACCATAGCCTCGGCATACTGAGGCACCCACAACATCATATGCTCACGGATAAATCGCCTTTGACCCTCCAAATAATACTGCATTCTATCCTCATCCCTGTTGGCTAACGCCTCCTGCGCCCATAGGCTCATCTGCATCATAAACCGAAGCTCTATAGCCACGTGATCCTCCGCTACACGCAAGGTCTCATGGGCTACGAAGCCATACGCCTCATATGTCCTACGGACAGCTGCTGTACTCTCCCCAAATAACATCTTCTCCACATCCAAGTACGTTGATCCCCATGGATACGCCTTCAAACCACCAGGACCCACAAGCAACCTCATATACTCACTCTTCACGTCCTCCAACAATTCCGTTTCACCAAGTTGATCCAAAAGATCTCTACTTGGAACCTCTCCAAAAACGGCTTGCATTAATCCATACATAGACACTCTATTTTCCAAAGTCTCTTCTAATACCTTTGATTGCTCTATCATATTGTCCTCCACTTCATGCCACATTCTACGCTCTTTCGCTCTGTTTATTATAACAAGATTTCCTCTGCTATTACACCTCAAACATGCACATTCCTTGCCATTTTTACATAATTTATACTACTGACATCTACTTGTTAACAGGAGGAAATTGTATGAGTCAATTAAAAGGTTTAAATTTAGGAGTTGCACTGTGCGGCTCGTTTTGTACTTTTAAAAACGCAGTAAAATTAATAGAAGAATTAGTAGGACTTGGAGTCAATGTATTCCCTATTATGTCCTTTAATGCCTATACTTTAAGCACGCGCTTTGGCGCAGCATCTGACTTTATTGAACAGATTGAATACTTCACTGGCAAACCCATTATCCACACTATCCCTGGTGCAGAACCACTTGGCCCTAAGGCTCTCATTGATGCGATTTTGATTGCACCATGTACTGGCAATACCCTTTCAAAATTTGCACATGGTATCACCGACACCCCTGTTCTTCTGGCTGCAAAATCACTGATGAGAAACAGTAAACCTGTTATTATCGCTATCTCTACCAATGACGGTCTTGGCATTAACCTTGCCAACATTGGATTACTGATGCCAAATCAAAATACTTATTTTGTGCCATTTGGTCAAGATGATCCCGTCAACAAACCTTACTCTCTCGTTGCAGACTTATCACTTGCAAGCAAAACTGTCGAATTGGCTATGGAGGGTACACAAATTCAGCCTATACTCACAACTTATAAGAAATAATATGCTTATGCAAAAACAAAGAGCGTACTTAAATCCCCTTAGAGATTTGAATACGCTCTTTATTCTTGTCCTCTTCCTTTACAACAAATAAGGCAAGATTGAATGCTCAATACCTCACCTTATCTGTCTCTTTCTCTTTATTTAATAACAGTAAAAACTGCGTATACGCTTTAAATCCATTCCAAAATATTGCCATCCCCAGTAATTATACTGCCATCCAGCTATAGATGTTGGTCCTACATAAGTAATATAGGCCCAAAAACCCTGTCCTCTATTTGGCCAAATGTACGTATAACGGTATAAACATGGAAATACTGCTCCTGGATCCACTGCTTTGACATTCGGTCCACTTGGTCCTTGTTTTGTATTAACTTTTGTCCCCTGAGATTCTTGCGGTATATACTTAGGTGGCTTACCACTTGGTGGTCCTCCTGGTGCCCCTCCGTGATTTCCTCCCGGTGATCCTCCTGGTAGTCCGCCTGGTGGTCCTCCTGGTGGTCCTCCTGGTGGTCCTCCTGGTGGCCCTCCGTGGTTTCCTCCCGGCGGTCCTCCGTGTGGTCCTCCATGTGGCGGAGCCATTCTACTTACTCGCATCATACAAAAGACCTCCTTTATTGATGTACTCTTTATATGTTATTCAATATGGAAGAATTTGTTACATAGGTATAGCCCTACTTATTTTCCGATCAGGCTTAACACTAAAAGGGGTAAAACATGTTAATACCTTTATAAGTAGGGCTTATTGTTATTTATATGCTTTCTATAGCTTTTCTCACAACTATTCTTTTGAATATTTTTATCACTTGTCAAACAATGTCTCTATTTGTTAAACTAATAGCATACATAGGATTAAATCACCAGAAAGGATGTGTTTTATGTTTGATGCAGAAGCATTCATCCAGTCGCTATTCGAGGATACAACCCAATCTACGTTACTGTTTGAACTTATTGAAGGAGTCTCTTTTTTGCTCCCACATATCTATGATGACTTAGTAGCCACTCTCCCTGACGACGTAGCATCCCTATGTACGAATTTAGAAGAGAGCTGTATTTTATCACCTATTTTTATAGAGAGCGCATTTCATAACAATCAATTCACGCTCTCCTTTGAGCTTCCTTGCGAACTAGGTATTCGGGTTAAAAACAAAACGATTGGGGCACTTCATGTGAGTCTTACTGCTGATGCACATTTTATTTTACGTGTTGAAGGTGGGTCTAAAATGATTACTGCACAGTCACCACCCTCAGACTATGATAGCTATTCCCCTGACTATTTAGAGTTTTCCCATTTGACAATCGATCACGAGACAGCTCAGTATATCCCCTCGCCCCCTCAAAAAACATGGTGGCCTTTTAAATAGATAGAAAACAAGCCACAGACTTAGCATCTGTGGCTTGTTTTCTATCTATTGTTTAGGAATAATCATACAATACTGCTTTAACGAATAATAGTTAATAACTTCACACGTATCAAACCCAAAGTACTCATAAAGGGCCTCATTATTAGGGTTTTGAGTTTCTAAAGTTAGTGGCACATTCCTCTTTTTTGCTGATTGCTTAGCATAATTAATCAATTGTTTGGCTCTACCTTTGCCACGCTCAGACTTAATCACTCCAATTAAATCTAAATGGAGAAACTCTCCCTCTACATGGTTTTTAATCCAATCTGATGACATCACATCAAGTGTTTTATGAAATGCCCTCCATTCACTTAAGCTGATATACTTAAGCATCCTAAGTGAGGCTATACGTGCTATGGTACTTTGAAAGCGATACTTCAAAGTATCTTTAAAGCATGCCTCATCAAAGATATAGGCAACTGCACTTAAATCCTCTGTTGTTGCCACCATCTCCCCATACTGAGCCCATACGCCTAAATACGTCTCAAAGAAAATGATTAACACCTCTCGCCTAGTCTTTGAACGAGGCAACATATACTCATACAACCCATCTTCTTCAAAACTCTCTGCAAAAATCCTTGCTACCTTTTGTCTTGTTTTCCTTGTGTTCTTAATACGAATTAAAATAATCTCACTCCTTATAATCAACCTATCTAATCCACCCAATGATATAAACAACCAATACTGTTACTATAGATACTTGTAGCAAACTTCCACCAAAATACGCTAATCCAATACTCACTATAGCGCCTATGACACCACTTACAAAATTGCCCGTAGAACTAAATATAGCGGGAAAAGTCATGGCTGCAAGTACAGCATAAGGTATGTAATATAAAAACGACTGTACCCATTTTGACTCAATAGGCTTCTTGATTAATAATAAAGGAATGACCCTTGGTAAATAGGTGACTACCGTCATAACCAACATCCCTAGTACAAAATATGTCATTGATAAGCCTCCTCACTAATCGGAAACAACCATGCTCCCAACATACTCCCCAAAACTGTTGTTATAATAATCTTCCATCCACTAGTCAAAGGGCTAAATAAAGGTACAAACCATATGACAAGGCTGACAGCTATAGTCATTAGTACCACCAATAACACTGGCCTGCTCTTTTTCATCTCTGGAACAATAAGTGCTATAAACATACCATATAGTGCAATCCCCATAGCATTTTGCATAGCCTGTGGTAATAATGATGAAGCAAAAGCCCCACTAAATGTTCCCAGTGTCCATCCTATATAGGGACCTACAATAATCCCTAACATCTGCATAAAACTAAGTTTTTCCGGCTCTAAAGACGCTAGTGCAAATGTCTCATCTGTAATACCAAATGCAAGCACCATCTTCTTAAGTAGACTCATAGGTACAAGCTTTTGACTCAGTGCAATAGACATGAGCATATAACGAATATTAATGACAAAAGTTGTCACCGCAATCTCTACTAATGGGCTGCCAACAAGCATCAGATTGGTCCCTGCAAACTGCCCTGCTGAAGTAAAATTAGTCAGAGAAATAATCGTTGCCATAGCGGGTGATATCCCTCCACTTGCTGCCATAATACCAAATGTAAAGGACACAGGAAAATAACCTAATGCAATAGGCATCCCTTGTTTAAGTCCCCTCTTAAACATTCCTTGATTCACAATCTCATCTCCCCTGTATAAACAAAAGGCTGCCCAAAGCATCACGCTCTGTAGCAGCCTTTATGATCATTTCTAAGCTTCAGTTGTTGTTTCTGCTGGAGCTTCTACTTTTTCTTCTTTTTTAGGTCTAGGAAGTAACACTTTACGTGATAAGTTGACACGACCTTGTTTGTCGATTTCTACAACTTTCACTTCGATTTCATCCCCTACAGCTACTACATCTTCAACTTTTTCTACACGCTCATGTGCAAGTTGAGAAATGTGTACGAGACCTTCTTTACCAGGTACTAACTCTACGAAAGCACCAAAGTTCATAAGTCTTACAACTTTACCCATGAATACTTGCCCTGGCTCTAAATCTTTAGCAATACCTTCAATGATTTCAATAGCACGTTTTGTTTTCTCTGCATCTACGCCACAGATAAATACACGTCCATCATCTTCGATATCGATTTTAACACCTGTTTCTTCAATGATTCTATTGATCATTTTACCTTTTGGTCCAATAACCTCACTGATTTTCTCAGGATTGATTACAATTTGAACGATTTTTGGTGCATAATCAGAAATCTCTACTCTTGGCTCATCAATCGCCTTAAGCATAACTTCATCTAAGATATGAAGTCTTGATTTACGTGTATCTTCTAAAGCCCCTTTAATCATCTCTGGTGTCAGACCTTGGATTTTCATATCCATTTGGATAGCTGTAATACCATTATGTGTTCCACCTACTTTAAAGTCCATATCTCCGAAGAAGTCTTCAAGACCTTGGATATCTGTAAGAAGTACGAAATCATCATCTGTATCACCTGTTACAATACCTACGGAAATACCTGCAACTGGTGCTTTGATTGGTACACCTGCCGCCATAAGTGCTAATGTTGAACCACAAATACTTGCTTGTGATGTTGATCCATTAGAGCTTAATACTTCTGATACCAAACGAAGTGCATATGGGAACTCCTGCTCTGTTGGAAGTACTGGTACAAGTGCTCTTTCTGCAAGTGCCCCATGTCCAATCTCACGACGACCTGGTGCTCTAGGTGATCTTGCCTCTCCAACTGAATATGGAGGGAAGTTGTAATGATGCATGTAACGTTTTGATACTTCTGCTTCATCTAATCCATCAATTGTTTGCATTTCTGAGAGTGAACCAAGTGTTGCAATTGTTAACACTTGTGTTTGCCCTCTTGTAAATAAACCAGAACCATGTACTCTTGGTACAAGGTCAACTTCTGCTGCAAGGTATCTTAAAGCATCTAATGCACGACCATCTGGACGTTTATGTTGTCTTAATATCATACGTCTTACAGTTTTTTTCTCGAAGTTGTAGAATGCTTCGCCTAAGTGTGCTAAATGCTCATCTTTACCTGCTTCTGTTAATGCATCTACTACACGGTTTTTAAGTACTTTAAGTTGTGCTTCACGTACTTGTTTATCATCTGTAAATACAGCTGTCTCCATCTCTTCATCACTGATCATGCTTGTGATATCAGCATAGATTTCTGCTGGTACTTCAAATTTGGTGTATTCTTTCTTTGGTTTACCACACTCTGCTTTGATTGTATTAATGAACGCAACGATCTCTTGGTTCACCGCATGACCTTTCATGATCGCTTCAAACATAAGCTCTTCTGAAACTTCATTTGCACCTGCCTCAATCATCATAACTTTTTCGCTTGTTGATGATACTGTAAGTGCTAAATCACTTACTAATCTTTGCGCAGCATTTGGGTTGATAATAAGTTCCCCATCTACATACCCTACTTGTACTGAACCAACTGGTCCATAAAATGGAATATCTGAAATATCTACTACTAATGAAGCCCCAATCATAGCTGCTACTTCTGGGCTACAGTCTTGCTCTACTGCAAGTACTGTTGTTGTAAGTACCACATCATTACGGTAGTCTTTTGGGAAAAGTGGTCTCATTGGTCTATCAATAACCCTTGATGTTAATACCGCTTTTTCTGAAGGACGTCCTTCTCTTTTAATATAACCACCAGGAATTTTACCTACTGCATAGAATTTCTCTTCGTAATTCACACTGAGTGGGAAGAAATCGATACCATCTTTTGGTTCATCACTTGCTACCACTGTTGCTAATACTGTTGTTTCACCGTAACTTACCATAGCACTCGCATTAGCAAGACCAGCAACTCTGCCAATCTCAACTTTAAGCTCTCTACCCGCTAAACTCATTGAATATGTTTTAATCATCTTATGTTCCCCTTTCTAATATTGGAAAATAGTATTGGAAGAGAAATTTGACTTGCGCAATCTTAAGTAGACTTAAACCTTTAAATCTACTTAACATTGCACAATCAGCAAATTGCCTCTTCCGGTGTCAGAAAATTTTTCAAAAAAAGGGTGGATAACCTCCACCCTTTCTTGTTTGTATAATTATTTTCTGATTCCTAAATCTTTAATGATTGCACGGTATCTTTCGATATCTGTTCTGATTAAGTAATCAAGAAGACCTCTTCTTTTACCGATCATAAGGAATAAACCACGACGTGAATGGTGGTCTTTTTTGTGTGTACGTAAGTGATCTGTTAAGTGGTTGATTCTTTCTGTAAGAAGAGCGATTTGCACTTCTGGAGAACCAGTATCGTTAGCAGTTCTTGCGTATTTTTCCATGATTTGTTGTTTTAATTCTTTAGTCATTTTAAGTACCTCCTATTATTTTGACTGGACCAGTTACTAAGATAAGGTCGGAGTGTCCTGTCTCCGAGTAACGGCTTTACAATACTTAGCTAGTATAGCATATCCACATCCTAGTTGTAAACTACTTAATGTTTTTTTAGGATGCTCTTACCGACAGATTTATCTTCTATCAGTTGCTCCTTGAGTGCATCAATGCTCCCAAATCTCTGCTCTGTTCGTATAAACTGATGAAAAGCAACTTTAACTTCCACACCATATATTACCTCATCAAAATCAAAGATGTGGGTCTCAATCATCTTGACTTTACCTTCTACTGTAGGATTGTAACCTACATTGGTAATGCCTTTATAAACATTCCCATGCACAGTGACAGTCGTCGCATAAACACCATTTGGAGGATACACTCTCTCTGTATCTGCAATAATGTTAATTGTAGGAAACCCTAGTGTTCTTCCTAACTTCTTACCATGGACAACTGTACCAATGATACTATAAGGGGCGCCCAAAAGTAATGCTGCACGTTTCATATCACCTTGCACAATGAGTTGTCTGATATAAGTGCTAGAAACAACCAATTCCTCTTCTTTGATTGTATCCACAGCACATATTTCTATACCATATTTCTCACCTAATTGCTCCATATAGGCCACATCCCCTTTTTTATTACATCCAAAAAAGTAATTTGTTCCTATAACCACTGCCTTAGCTTTAAGCTGATCTACCAATATGGTTTTAAAAAACGTCTCTGGCTCAATGACTGCAAACTGCTTTGAAAATGGATATTCAATAAATACATCAATCCCAATAGACTTTATTTTTTCTTTTCTGTCTCTTCGGGACATAATAAGCGCTTTAGGATTACTACCTAAAACCCAAGTGGGGTGAGGATAAAAAGACAATGCAATAACTTGCAAATGATGGTAGCTTGCCTCGCGCCTTGCTACCTCAAATAATTTTTGATGGCCTAAATGCACACCATCAAAATTTCCTAATACAACAACACTCGACTTATACTGCGTCACTTCTTTTGTTCCATAAATGTATTTCAACGTCCTCACCTCCCTTATTATTATGTCAAAAATAATTTTTCAACTACCGCAAGTCCCCTCGCATGATCTATATGATATACCCCAATAAACTGCTCAGCTTGTGTGTATAGACGTACCATTTGACTTTGCTCTGGCAATATTCCTATTAACTCCGTTAATAGAATAGGATTGCCATTGGTAATGGCTTTTTGTGCACTATCTTTTACTTCATAAGCGGGATAATTCATAAATACTGAATCCATAGGATGTAATAGTTTGTCTAAATCATCCTTTAGCTCATCGAGTTGTTTAAGTGTAATACTCTGATCTAATGTATAGGCGCCTACTTTGGTACGAAGTAACTCTCCCATATGTGCCCCACATCCTAGTTTTTTACCAATATCCGTACAAAGTGTACGAATATAAGTCCCTTTTGAACAGTTGACACGTATTTTAAAGCGTTCTTCGCTTAACCACTCTATGATTTGGCAATCATAGATTTTCACTTGTCTTGCTGGACGCTCTACTACTTTTCCCTGACGAGCAAGCTCATAGAGCCTGACGCCACCTACTTTAATTGCCGAATACATCGGAGGAATTTGTGTATAATCTCCCACAAAACTTGCTACCACTTCTTGGATTTGCGCTCTTGTCACATCTACATCATAAGTTTCTAAAATCTCACCTGTAGCATCTTCTGTTGTGGTATAAGCACCTAATATCACTTCTGCTTCATAGCATTTGTCTGCATCTGTAAGATAAGGTACTATTTTTGTTGCCCTTCCTATACAGATTGGTAGTACACCTTGTGCATCAGGGTCAAGTGTCCCTGTATGCCCAATTTTCTTCTCTCTCAAAATACCTCTAGCTTTTGCTACCACATCATGAGAGGTAAAACCTTTTTCTTTATAGATATTAATGATTCCATGGATCATATTCATTTTCATCCTTTTTGGTGTTCTGATACTAAATCTTCTAAGCGTTCGCCTACCTGTTTCATTAATCCATCTAATTTACCTACTAACGTAGCACCTGCTGCTCTTTGATGCCCCCCACCGCCAAAAGATTGGCATAGTTTGGCAACATCATATGGTGCAATACTTCTTGTGCTAAGTTTATAAGTATCTTGCTCTTTTAAAGGATAGATAAGCGCTGCAATCTCTGCCCCTTCAACATTACGAATAGCGCTAATAACGCTCTCTAAATCATGTTTTGTTGCCCCATACTTTAGCATATCTTGCTCTGTAATATAGGTGAGATAAACATTTTGGTGACCTAGTACCTGCATACGACCAATAGCTACATTTTCAATATAGAGTGTTTGAAGACTCTTCTCATGAATTAACTTATGATAAATACTGCTAAAGTCAAATCCATAACCAATCAACTCTGCTGCTGCTAAAAGTGTACTGGTATGGGTACATGGATGCATAAAACCACCTGTATCAGTAACAAGCCCCGTATACAATGCTTTTGCAAGATTTTCATGTATCATGATATTCCCTGCTTTAACTAATTGATAGATAATTTCGCAGGTTGAAGAAGCTTCTGCCTCTACATAATTATACATTGCAAATTTGTCATTGGTTACATGATGATCAATGTTAATCGTTTGCTGTGCTTTTTGGAAGTAACTCACATAAGGTCCTAGCCTTCCCAAATCACCACAATCCACACTAACAAAACAGTCATACTCACCCTCATAACTTGATTGCACATTGACGTATTCTGTCATATAGCTCAGTTTTGGATGTTCTGACTCTAATAACATTGTATAAGGCACACCTAGTGCCTCCAAAATATAGCCCATGCCTGTCATAGCCCCGATGGCATCGCCATCAGGGCTAACATGAGCACCTACTAATACATGTGTGGCTTTTTGTAAAAGCCCAATGATTTGCTCTAATTTCATTTATTTTTCACTATCTTTCATGACATTATTAATTAATTGAGACATTTGCATACCCTTCTCAATTGATTCATCTAATTTAAAGATAAATTGAGGTGTGCAACGTAAATTAACACGACGTGCGATTTCTTTACGGATAAAGCCACTTGCCGCATTTAATCCTTGAAGCACATCTTCTTTTTTGTTGTCTTGTAATACGCTAATAAATACTTTTGCATGTTTAAGGTCATTTGTCGTTTCAACATCAATAACACTTACCATAGCCTCGCTTACGCGAGGATCTTTAATTTCGTAGCGGATTAACTCTGAAAGTTCTTTTTTAATTGCTTCGTTGATACGTATAAGTCTTTGACTAGCCATATTGCCACTTCCTATCTTGGAATTTCTTCCATAATGAATGCTTCTACAATGTCATTTTCTTTAAGGTCATTGAATTTTTCAAAAGAAACACCACATTCATAGTTTGTATTAACTTCTTTAGCGTCATCTTTGAAACGTTTAAGTGAAGAAAGGTTTCCTTCATATACAACGATACTATCACGAACGATACGAACACCTGAGTTACGCATGATTTTACCATCTGTTACATATGCCCCACCGATTGTACCTACACCTGATACTCTAAATGTTTGTCTAATGATTGCATGACCTGTTACTTTTTCTCTGAACTCTGGGTCAAGCATACCTTTCATAGCTGCTTGAATATCTTCAATCGCATTGTAGATAATTCTGTAAAGACGTACATCTACTTGTTCTCTATCAGCAACAACTCTTGCTGTTGTTTCAGGACGTACATTGAAACCAATGATAATAGCACCTGACGCTGATGCAAGTGAAATATCTGTTTCTGTAATAGCACCTACAGCACCATGGATAATGCGTACACGTACTTCTTCAGTTGTTAATCTTTCAAGACTTTGCTTAACAGCCTCAACTGAACCTTGTACGTCTGCTTTTACGATGATATTAAGGTCTTTTACTTTACCTTCTTGAATTTGAGTGTATAAATCATCAAGACATACTTTTTGTGGTGTTTGAATAATAAGGTTCTCTCTACCTTGTGCCTTAACTTTTTCAGCAAGTTGTCTTGCTTGTTTATCACTATTTGCAATGTAGAACATATCTCCACCTGTTGGTACTTCAGATAAACCTAAAATTTCAACTGGTGTAGATGGGCCCGCTTTTTTCACTTGGCGACCTTTATCATCTACCATTGCACGAATTCTACCGTATGCTGAACCTGCTACGATTGGATCTCCAATTTGTAATGTACCACTTTGAACAAGTACAGTAGCAACTGGTCCACGACCTTTATCAAGTTCTGCCTCAACAATTGTTCCTCTTGCTTTACGGTTTGGATTTGCTCGGTAGTCATTTACTTCTGATACAAGAAGAATCATCTCTAATAATGTATCAAGACCTTCTTTTTTGAGAGCTGATACTGGTACACAGATGATGTCACCGCCCCAGTCTTCTACAAGTAAGCCTTGCTCTGATAACTCTTGTTTCACACGGTCAGGATTAGCACCTGGCTTATCCATTTTGTTCATTGCTACAATGATTTGTACGTTTGCTGCTTTAGCATGGTTGATCGCTTCGATTGTCTGTGGCATAACCCCATCATCAGCTGCTACAACTAAGATTGCAATATCTGTTACTTGTGCACCACGTAAACGCATTGCTGTAAAAGCCTCATGTCCTGGTGTATCAAGGAACGTGATTTTTTTGCCATTAAGTTTTACTGTTGATGCCCCGATATGTTGTGTAATCCCACCAGCTTCTTTTTCTGTTACTGTTGTTGAACGGATTGCATCAAGTAATGATGTTTTACCATGGTCAACGTGACCCATAACAACAACAACTGGAGGTCTTTCTACTAAGTCTTTTTCATCATCTTCTGTTTCGCCGAAGATCTCTTCTAATAAATCTCTCTCTTCTTCAACTTCTACAAGAATATCAAATCCTTCTGCTACTGATGCTGCTGTATCAAAATCGATTTCTTGATTAATTGAAGCCATTTTTCCTTTTTTCATAAGTGCTTTGATTACTTCTGTTGCACTCATGTCCATTTTATCTGCTAGCTCTTTTACTGTGATAGATGACCCTACTTGAATTACTTGAATGCCATCCTCATTTAAATTGTTTTGATCTAAATTAGTTTGTTGTCCCATATGACCTGCCTTTTCTAGTCCGCTATGTTTCTTTTTAGACTTTTTGTTTTTATTTTTTTTATTATTGTTATGACTTATGATGTCATGTTTTTGCTTGTTATATTCCGAATCTTTATTGAGTTTTGTTGGCTTCTCTTCTTCAGAGTCCTTTTGTGTGTCTTCAAGTTCTACGTAAGTGTGGTCAGCTGTCTCTTCTTTGGTGTCTGTTTCACGATCTTTTGATTCATCTACATTATAAAAATCAATAATAAGTTTGACTTCTTCGTCTTGAAGGGTACTCATATGACTCCCTACTTTAAAACCATATTCAGTCAACTTATTCATTATTTCTTTTGTACTTATATTCAGCTGTTTTGCAATCTCATATACTCTTACTTTCGACATGAATCCACCTCCATTTAATATGAAGCCGTATTATACATCGTTTTGAATCATAGCCTGCATCTTCTGCGCAAGTTTTTCATCTAAAATACCTACCGCGACACGTTCCTCTTTACCTAAGATACGACCTAACTCTTCTCTCGTACCCCATACAACATGTGGTATCTCTCTAAAGGAACATTTATCATGAAAGAATTTTTTGGTGTTATCCGATGCATCTGTTGATACGATGACCAAATGTGTTTCTTCACTTAGAACGGCTTGTTTAACGCTAAATTCGCCTGAAACAAGTTTTCGTGCTTTTTGACATAAACCGAGTAGTTGATAAATTCTTTGATTATTCATTGCTCTCAAACTCACTTCTTAGAATAGTATAGATTTCTTTTGATACTGCCATCTTGAATGAACGTTCTAATCCTTTAGTTTTCTCTGCCTTGTTAAGACACTCTACATCTTTACAAATGTATGCCCCTCTACCAGGCTTCTTGCCTGTAAAGTCCATTGAAAACTGATCTTCATTATTTTTAACAACGCGAATCATCTCACGTTTATCTTTCATTTCTCCACACCCAGTACATTTTCGTAGTGGTAACTTACGTTGTTTCATGGGCTTATTCTCCAGCTTCTACTGTTTCTACTTGCTGAGTTGCAGCTTCACTTTTGATGTCAATTTTCCAACCTGTTAATTTAGCAGCAAGACGTACGTTTTGACCACCTTTACCAATAGCTAATGTTAAGATATTATCTGGTACAATAACTTTTGCATTTCTTTCGTAGCCTTTTTCTGTTTCGCCTTCTTCTAAGATAACATCTAGAACTTTTGCTGGGCTTAATGCTGCTTCGATGAATTCTCTTGGATCTTCACTCCAACGTACTACGTCGATTTTTTCTCCATTTAATTCATCAACGATTAAGTTGATACGCTTGCCTTTTTCACCAACACATGACCCTACTGGATCAACTGCCCCATCTTTTGAGTAAACAGCGATTTTTGTACGAGAACCAGCTTCTCTTGCGATACTCTTGATTTCTACTGTACCATCTTTGATTTCTACAACCTCGTGTTCAAAGAGACGTTTTACTAAATCTGGATGTGTACGTGACACAATAACTTGTGCACCGCCTTTATTCCCTTTACCTTCTGGTTTCATATCATTTTTATTAAGGTCTTTAACTGTTACCACGTAGAATGCTCTTTGTTTTCCATGATCTTCATTCATTTGGTGATCGAAGTTTTCTCCTACCATAGCTTCTGTGATTGGAAGTGATGCTTCAGTATGGTCTAATTGAACGATAAATCCATTCTTTTCTTTACGAAGAACACGTCCTTTAACCACATCATTGAGTTTAACGATATACTCTTCATACACCATTTGTCTCTCAGCTTCTTTGATTTTTTGGATAACCACTTGTTTTGCATTTTGTGCTGCAATACGGCCAAAGTTTCTTGGTGTGATTTCAACATCTACAATATCTCCAACTTCTGCAAGTGGTGTGATATTCTTAGCTTCTGAAATTCCAACCTCTGCAACGGGTACCATCACATCATCATCTTCAACTACTGTTTTGACTGCAAGTACTTTAACATCCCCTGTTTCTTGATTAATATCTACACGAATATTTGATTTTGCAGCTTGGCTTGTTCCAAAATGCTTTTTACAGGCAGCTTCGATAGATTGTTTAATCGCATCAAACAACTTCTCCCTGTTAATACCCTTTGATTGCGCAATTTGGTCAATTGCCATGATAAATTCTTGATTCATCTTAATCCTCCTCTAATATTTCCCTTCAGTTAAAATAAAATAGCGAGTCTTACCATCGCTACATTTTCTGTATCAAAAACGCATATTTCTCCCGTTTCATCTTTGATTGTTAAAGCTTCGTCTGTTTTTGAAATAAGCTCACCTTGAAAATGTTTTTGCTTATTAAGTGCTTTGTAAAGTTTAACATCTACAACATTCCCATTAAAACGTTCAAAGTCTTTATCTTTTTTTAAGATACGGTCAAGTCCTGGTGAACTCACTTCTAGCATGTACGGTAATTCAATAGGATCTTTTTCATCTAAGACTGCTTCAATAGCACGACTTGTCTTTTGACAGTCATCTATTGTTATTCCGCCTTCTTTATCAATGTAAATTCTTAAATAGTATGTTGGGCCTTCTTTCACGAACTCCACATCAACTATTTCATACATAAATCCATCTGTAATCGGTTGTAAGTACTCTGTAACTTTGTCTACTATTTGTTTTTTGTTCATGGTATCATCCTCTCATACAAATAGTTTAGCTTAATCTATCATAACTATTCATCTATGCATATAGAAAGAGTGGGTATAAACCCACTCTTTCTAGTCGCAATATCTATTTATACTAAAATATTATAATACTTTTTTCAGTAAAATGCAAGTATTTGGCCCTAAACTAATTCCTGGATCTCTTCCATCAAGGCTTTGAACAGTTCTTCTTCCTTCACTTTACGAACAATCTGCCCTTTTTTGAAGATTAATCCCTCACCTTTTCCACCTGCAATACCAATATCTGCCTCTCTCGCTTCTCCTGGTCCATTGACTACACATCCCATTACCGCGATTTTAAGTGGTTTTGTAATCCATTTGGTCTCCTCTTCAACACGTTTAGCAAGTCCAATGAGATCTACCTCTGTACGACCACATGTTGGGCAAGAAACAATCTCTACACCAAATTGACGAAGTTCTAGTGACTGTAGCACACTACGTGCACATTCAATTTCCTTGACTGGATCATCTGATAAAGACACACGTATCGTATCACCTATACCTCTTGAAAGAATAGCACCAAGCCCTACTGACGATTTGATGGTTCCTTTATAGAGTGTTCCCGATTCCGTAATCCCTATATGAAGTGGATAGTCATAACGCTCTGCAAACAATGTATAGGCTTCTATCGCCAACGGTACATTAGACGCCTTAAGGGAAATAATAATATCTCTAAAATCCATAGATTCTAAAATATCAATATGTTTCTTGGCACTTTCTACCATAGCCGCTGCACTCACACCGCCATATTGCTTAAGTAGTTCTTTTTCGATAGAACCCGAATTAACACCAATACGCATAGGAATACCATACTGAGAAGCTTTACGCACGACCTCTTCTACCTTTTCACGCTTTCCGATATTTCCTGGATTGATACGAAGCTTATTCACCCCGTTTTCAATCGCCATAAGCGCTAATCTGTGATCAAAATGAATGTCTGCCACAAGAGGGATATGAATACGAGAAGCTATTTGATCAATCGCCCCAGCTGCTGCTTCATCAGGTACAGCAACACGTACAATCTCACACCCTGCTTCTTCTAAAGCCAAAATCTGTGCAACTGTAGCTTCTATATCTGTTGTTTTTGTATTGGTCATCGACTGGATAAGGATAGGATTTCCCCCACCAATCTTCACATCTTTTACCGTTACAATTCTTGTTTGTTCTCTTGTATACATTATCTTACCATCCTCATTATATCGTTATAGAATACGACTACCATCAATGCCATCAGGAGTACAAATCCAATAAAATGAACCATACCTTCTTTTTCAGGATCAATAGGCTTACGACGTACCATCTCAATCAATGTGAACACTATACGTCCACCATCCAATGCCGGAAGAGGTAATAAATTGAGTACTGCTAGATTGGCGGATAGCAGTGCTGCAATAAAAATCATCTGCATGATTGCCACATCTAACCCATATTCAATAGCCTGATTCCATGCCTGTGAACTAATTTGGGTTACTCCAATAATACCTGCCATTTCGTCCACATCTACCTTACGTGTCACCAACTGCACAAATCCATCAATGACTTGACCTACTACTTCAAAGGTTTGCACAAACCCCTCTTTGATAAGCCTCACCACATTAGAACGGCCTTTTGCTGGAATAAAACCAAACTTCCCACTGCCATCTTCTACAATCTGAGGTTTGATTTCAAGTTTTTCTACTTTTCCATCCACTCTTTTAACTTCAAAAATATACGTTTTCTTAGGGTCACCTGTAATTGCATGAATATCATCAATATCTTTGACCTTATGCCCATCAATCGTTATAATCTCATCCCCTGCTAATAACCCCGCTGTCATAGCAGGCATATTCGGCGAAACTTGATCTACTTTATTGGTGCCATATCCCTGATAGCCTACGAAAATTGTAAGCAAAACCCATGCAAGAATGAAATTCATAAATGCGCCTGCAGCAAAGATAACAAAACGCTCCCATGGTTTTTTACTCATCATAGATTGAGGGCCAGTTACATCACCAGCTTCACCTTCCATACTGCAAAATCCACCAATTGGAAATGCTCTAATCGAGTATAATGTTTCGCCTTTTTGCTTACTCCACAGCTTAGGTCCCATCCCTATAGCAAATTCATTGACTCTAACGCCTAATTTTTTGGCTGCAATATAATGTCCCCATTCATGAACTAAAACAATGATGGCAAACATTACAATCATCATTAATATTACTGGTAACATTCATCTACCTTCCTTCTACTATAATCCCTAGCCCACTGATCCGCTTCTAGAATCTCCTCAAGACTTGGCCTATTTATACATATGTGCGTGTCCATCGCTTCATGTATTAATTGTGGAATTTGTGCAAAAGAAATCTTGCGACTTAGAAAAGCATCTACAGCAATTTCATTTGCCGCATTAAGCACTGCAGGCATCGTTCCCCCACACTTTAGTGCGACAAAGGCTAGCTCAAGACAAGGGAATAAGTCTGTCTTCGGTGTATCAAAAGAAAGTGATTTGATCTTAGTCCAATCAAGTTTGGCAATATGCGGCGCTTCATGACGCTCTGGATAATAAAGTGCATAACTGATTGGATGTCTCATATCAGGCATCCCTAACTGCGCCATCGTTGACCCGTCTTGATACTCTACCATAGAATGAATAATACTCTCTTTGTGTACGACTACGTCTATTTGTTCTAATGGTACATCAAACAAATGTTTAGCCTCAATCACTTCAAGCCCTTTATTCATAAGCGTTGCTGAATCAATAGTAATCTTACTTCCCATACTCCAGTTTGGATGTTTCAGTGCTGCCTCAACTGTTACACCCTCTAACATTTCTTTGTTATAGTCTCTAAAAGGCCCCCCTGACGCTGTCAAAATCAGTCTTGAAACCATTTTGGCGTCATTACCTTGTAAGCATTGATAAATGGCTGAGTGTTCGCTATCAACTGGTAATATAGCTACTCCATACTCTCTTGCAAGCCCCATCACAAGTTCCCCTGCTGTTACCAAAGTTTCTTTATTGGCAAGTGCAATGGTTTTGCCCTTTTTGATTGCCTCAATAGTTGGTAGTAATCCTATCATCCCTACGACTGCCGTTACTAGCACATCGACTTCGTCTAAGGTCGCTATGGCTATAAGCCCTTCTATTCCAATTTTAACCTCTGTTTGGATTCCTTGACTTACCAGTCTCTCTTCAAGAATCTTGGCTTTTTCCTCATTCATTACCGCAACCATTCGTGGCTTGAACAGTTTAATTTGCTCTTCTAACAACTCAATTTGAACATTGGTTGTAAGCCCCGCTACTTTAAACTGTGGGTCTTTTGAAACCACGTCTAATGTTTGTGTCCCTATCGATCCTGTAGATCCTAATAATGCAATTGTTTTGTATTTCACTGCCTCTACTCCTATCTATTAATCAATGGCTCAGCAATTGTCAGGGCAATTGCAATAACTGGTGCTACAAATAAAATACTATCAAAACGATCCAATACGCCCCCATGTCCAGGGAATATATGTCCATAATCTTTTTCTTCTAACATACGTTTAATAGCCGATGCTGCTAAGTCACCCACTTGTGAAATCAATGCTGCTATAAATACAATTAGACTAATAAGCCAAATTTGGTCTCTTAAAAACTCAAGATTAAACTGTGTATAAATGATAGTGTAAATCATACTAAGCACAACTGCACCAAGTGCACCACCTACTGCACCCTCTATTGTTTTTTTAGGACTTAAGTGAGGTGCTAGCTTATGCTTCCCAAAACAAAGTCCTGCAAAATAAGCACAGGTATCACTCCCCCATGCACTAATAAAGATAAACCATACAAAAAACTCACCATAAGGCAATGTTCTCACCATGATAATGAATCCAATTAGAAATGCCACATATAAGGGCCCTAATAAAGTAAGCGCAATGTCCACGATATGATATTTAGGATATGCAAAAACCATTGTAATCATAGCTGCTAATATAACCAATACACAAAACATCCAAAACTGGCTACTCAAAAAATCAAACCCCACAAAATAAACAGCGGTGCTAATATAGCCTATCCATTTGATTGGGTGATACTTTTTCTCTAATACATGGTATAACTCATACACTCCTATAAGTGCTATCACCATACCAGCATATTTAAGCAAAGGATTACCAACATACATCAAAAATATAACTGCTGGAATTCCTAGTACTGCGGTTAATATTCTTGTCAACATTTCGTATCCCTCCTATTCACTTTTTCCAAATCGCCTTTTTCTACTGCTATAAGCCTCTAGTGCCTCATCAAACTGCTTTTCATTAAACTCTGGCCAGAGACATTCCGCGAAATAAAATTCAGTATAGGCTAATTGCCATGGCAAAAAATTACTCGTACGTAGTTCTCCACTTGTACGAATCATTAAATCAGGATCTGGCATATGCGCTGTATCAAGATATTGGCTTATTCTTTCCTCACTAATGCTATCTATTTCTATTTTACCCAGTTTACAATCCATTACAAGTTGTTTGACCCCACGCACAATTTCGTCTCGACCACCATAATTTAAGGCAAGGTTCATACATAAGCCTTTTTTATCTTCTGTTAGTTCCTCAAGATCAGCTATTTGTTTCCTAATATCTTCTGGGAGCCCTAACTTGTCACCAATAACTTTAAAGCGGATATCATCACGTTTTGCACGTCTTAAATGGTCTTTCATATACCGCCTCATGAGATTCATCAACCCATCAACTTCTTCTTTAGGTCTATTCCAGTTCTCTGTAGAAAACGCATACACAGTAAGATATTTGACACCTTTTTTCTCGGCATACTTCGCTATCTCACGAAGCACTTCCGAACCTCTTTTATGGCCTTCATTACGTGATAGCCCTCTCTCTTTTGCCCATCTTCCGTTACCATCCATTATAATTGCAACATGTGTTGGAATCATGTTTTTTTCCATTTTGTCCTCCTAAATTAGACCATCCCTATATTAATCAAAACCCTTTATATAACAAGAAAACCCCTCATATTGAGGAGTTTTAAGTAATTTATACAGATAAAATATCCTTATTTTTAGACTCAACATGACGATCAATATCATCTACAAATCTGTCTGTGATTTTTTGTACATCTGTTTCAACTGTTGCATACTCATCTTCTGAGATTTCATTTGCTTTTTGCATTTTTTTGAATGCATCTAATGCTTCTCTTCTTACATTACGTACTGCAACTTTAGCATTTTCGCCTTTTTTCTTGATTTCTTTTGTAAGCTCTTTACGACGATCTTCAGTTAATTCTGGGAATACGAGACGAATCATCTTACCATCATTAGATGGGTTAATTCCTAAATCAGATTCATTAATTGCTTTTTCAATGCCTTTAAGTACTGAAGCATCCCATGGTTGGATTTGAAGAATACGTGGCTCTGGTACACTGATATTACCTACTTGAGCAAGAGGTGTTGGTGCACCGTAATACTCTACTGTTAATCTATCTAATACATGTGGATTTGCTCTTCCAGCTCTAATTGTAGCAAAATCATCTAGTAATGATGCGATTGTTTTTGACATTTTATCTTCGTACTTTTTAATTTCTGATCTCATATAGATCCTCCTTACAACTGTTTAACTTTATATTTATGCAGTATAAATGGTTGTACCGATTGGCTCACCTTGAGCTACTCTGATAATACCATCTGGTGTTCCTAAATCGAATACAAGAATAGGCAACTTTTGATCGATACATAAAGTAGCTGCAGCTGCATCTATTGCTTTTAAATTTTGTGCTAAAACATCTTGGCAAGAAATTCTGTCATATTTTTTTGCATCTGGGTTTACTTTAGGATCACTATCATAAACACCGTCTATATTCTTAGCAAAAAGTAGAGCTTCTACTTCGATTTCACAACCTCTTAGGGCTGCACCCGTATCTGTTGAAAAGAAAGGATGTCCTGTACCACCTGCAAAAAATACAATCTTGTTATTTTTCATATGTAGCAAGGCGCTATCTTTTGAAAAAAGTTCTGTCATATTGCCCACTTGGAAAGGTGTTTGTACGACTGAACCAACTCCTTGTGCTCTACATACATCTGCAACATAGATCGCATTCATAATTGTTGCAAGCATACCTACTTGGTCAGCCTTAGTACGGTCCATATCCCCTGAAGTTCTACCTCTCCAGAAGTTACCCCCACCAATAACAACTGAAACTTCCGTTCCAGCTTCTACAAGCTTTACAAGCTGTTTTACAACATCAGTAATGATTTGATGATCAAAACCTTTGCCCTTCTCTCCCGCAAGTGCTTCTCCACTTAATTTAACTAATACTCTATTGTACTTATGCATTTTATTCACCTTCCTGCTAATGATACTCTACCACAAAAAGTTATGGATTTCTAGATGTATTTTGAACGAATTGTCCTAAAAAAAAGGGACACTCATGTGTGTCCCTATTTTGTAATTATCCGTTGATTTGTTTTGCAACTTCTTCAGCAAAGTTTTCTTCTTTTTTCTCGATACCTTCGCCAGTTTCAAAACGAACAAAGCTTTTAATTGCATCTGCATTTCCAAGTTCTGCAGCTACATATTTACCAACTGTGAAATCTGGGTCTTTAACATATTCTTGTTCAAGTAAGCAGATTTCTTTAAGTTGTTTGTTTAATCTTCCAATCACCATTTTTTCAATGATGTTCTCAGGTTTACCTGGGTTTTCATTCATTGCTTGGTGCATAAGAATTTCTTTTTCTTTTTCTCTCTTCTCTTCAGAAACATCGTTTGCTGAAAGGAATTCTGGGTTAGCAGCAGCAATTTGCATTGCTACGTTTTTACCAACTTCTTTAACTTTTTCACCTTCGCCAGCCATATCAACAACAGCTACAATTCTACCACCACCATGTGTGTATGCTACTAATGTACCTTCTGTTGTTAAACGAGCAATACGACGAAGTGATAAGTTTTCACCGATTACAGCGATCTTTTCGATTAAAACATCACCAACTGTTTTAGATGCATCTTCAATCCATGGTAATGCTTTTAACGCGTCAACATCGTTTACTTCGTTTTCAAGTACCATTTGAGCAACTTGATTTACGAAAGTTACGAATTGATCATTTTTTGCAACGAAGTCTGTTTGAGAGTTAATTTCTACTAAAGCAGCTGTTTTACCATCTGCTGAAATCATTTCTTTTACAAGACCTTCTGCTGCAACACAACCTGCTTTTTTAGCAGCTTTAACTAAACCTGTTTCACGAAGTACTTCGATTGCTTTTTCGATGTCTCCATCTACTTGTGTAAGAACTTTTTTGCAGTCCATCATACCTGCACCAGATCTTTCACGTAATTCTTTAACCATAGCAGCTGTAATTGCCATTTTCATTACCTCCAGGATTTAAAATTATTCAGCGCTTACTACTTCTGCACTGTTGTTTTCTTCTGTAGTTGTTTCAGCCATTTCACCTTGGTTTGACTCTATGATTGCATCAGCCATTTTTGATACGATTAATTTAACCGCACGGATAGCATCATCATTACCTGGGATTACGTAATCTACTTCTTCTGGATCACAGTTAGTATCAACGATAGCTACTACTGGAATTCCTAAGATGTGTGCTTCTTGGATAGCGATTTTTTCTTTTCTTGGATCTACTACGAACATAAGGTCTGGTAAGTTTTTCATTTCTTTAATACCACCTAAGTTCTTCTCAAGTTTGTCCATTTCTTTACGAAGTTCAATTACTTCTTTTTTAGGAAGCACTTCGAAAGTACCATCTTGAGCCATTTCTTCTAACTTTTTAAGTCTAGCAACACGGCTTTTGATTGTAGAGAAGTTTGTAAGCATTCCGCCTAACCATCTTTGGTTAACGAAGTATTGACCTGAACGCTCTGCTTCTGATTTGATTGAATCTTGAGCTTGTTTTTTAGTACCAACGAATAATACTTTTCCACCTTGCTCTGCAACTTCACGAATTGCATTGTAAGCTTCATCTACTTTTTTAGCTGTTTTTTGTAAGTCGATGATGTAGA
>JBOFEH010000076.1:0-2561 GCA_051647765.1 Cellulosilyticaceae bacterium
ATGAGCCACCCGGGGCTCGAACCCGGGACCACTTGATTAAAAGTCAAGTGCTCTACCAACTGAGCTAGTGACCCACGTCCGTAACTCTTAGCTTCACAGCGTGAAACTATAGAGTTACAAATCCCTTTATGGGATAAAATCGGGGTGACAGGACTCGAACCTGCGGCCTCCTGAACCCAAATCAGGCGCTCTAGCCAAACTGAGCCACACCCCGGCTCTTTTATAATGCTAACCTACGTTAGCCATGACCCATAGGGGAATCGAACCCCTGTTACCGCCGTGAAAGGGCGGTGTCTTGACCGCTTGACCAATGGGCCTTACTCTGTGTGAGAGGTTGTCCCCTCGACTACTTGGATAGTATAGCACAGGCATTGACGTATGTAAATACTTTTTTTAAGTTTTTTTAAGGTTTTTTGTCGTTTTCCTTGAACCCTTGTATTTTCAATGGCTCACAAGATATTAGTCTATCCATTTCATACTGTATTATACCTAGGTCTTTTCTCTTTTTTCACTTTATATCTTCTATTAAAAAACCTGAGATACTAGCTCATAGCCGCACTCAGGTTTTATGTTTTTAGTTATAGTATAAGTTATCTGTTGGGTATTCTGCATCACACGTTACTTCAATACCTAACTTTCTAAAGATGTTCTCATTGTTCTTACCGATAATCGTTGTCGAGTGTGCCTGACAACCTTTTAATTGCTCTAATTTTTCAATCGCAATTTGTGCTAATGGATTTGTCGTTGTACTGATTGTTAATGCAATAAGGATTTCATCACAGTTAAGTGCTGCATTTTTGCTGTGTAATGAATCTGATTTTAATCGAATGATTGGCTCTAAAATAGATGGTGCTAGTAAGTGAATCTCATCTGCAATATTACCGATATGTTTCACTGCATTCAGAATAGCTGCACATGTCGCATCCATTAACGGTGAGCTTTTACCTGTAATCATTGTGCCATCATGAAGTTCAATCGCTACTGCTGAACAAATCTCATTTTCACTGTAGCGTTCTTTCATACTCGTTGCGATCTCTCTAGCTGGGTGTACTGCTTTACGATCTGTTTCTTTAAGGCCTAGTTCTTCCATGATAAGTTTGACACGTTCAACTGTACCTTTATCTGCATGACCTTTTTTGTAATCACATGCTGTATGGAAGTAACGTCTAATGACTTCTTGTTTTGAAGCTTCTCTTACAACTTCATCATCTATTATACCAAACCCTACACGGTTAACGCCCATATCTGTAGGTGACTTGTACACAGATTCTTCTCCTGTAATCTTCTCAATGATACGCTTTAAGATAGGGAAAGTCTCTAAGTCACGGTTGTAGTTTACGGCTACTTCATTGTATGCCTCTACATGGAATGAGTCGATCATATTCACGTCTTTTAAGTCTGCTGTTGCAGCTTCATAAGCGATATTTAATGGGTGCTTAAGTGGCACATTCCATACTGGGAATGTCTCAAATTTAGAGTATCCTACCACATTGCCACGCTTGTTTTCATGGTACATTTGGCTAAGACATGTCGCAAGTTTTCCACTTCCTGGACCTGGTGCTGTTACGACAACGATAGGTTTTGTTGTCTCAATATAAGCATTTTGACCATAGCCTTCATCACTTACAATTGTATCTACATCTGTAGGGTAACCTTTTGTTGCACGATGTGTATAGACCTTGATGCCTCTACGCTCTAACTTATTGATAAATACAGTTGTCGCTGGTTGACCATCAAAACGTGTGATCACAACACTATTTACTTCTAATTCATATTCTCTTAAATCATCAATAAGGCGAAGCACATCCATATCGTAAGTGATTCCAAAGTCACCACGAATTTTATTGCGTTCGATATCACCTGCATAAACACAGATAACAATCTCTACCTTTTCTTTTAGTTTATGTAATAATTTGATTTTAGCGTTTTCATCAAACCCTGGTAGTACACGCTTTGCATGCATATCGTATAGAAGCTTACCGCCAAACTCTAAATAAAGTTTATCGTAATTATTTACTCTCTCTAAAATGTATTGTGATTGCTCTTCTAAATACTGATTGTGATCAAATCCTATTTTCATCTTGCTCATTCCTCCTTGAATTTTAAATATGAAAAAACAAAAAAACCGTAGAGAAGGGGTTTTTTTTTTCCTTCACTACGGTTTTCTTATATAAATAGCGGAAGAGGGATTTGAACCCCCGACACCATGGGTATGAACCATGTGCTCTAGCCAACTGAGCTATTCCGCCATATGGTGGTCGCTATAGGGCTCGAACCTATGACCCCCTGCTTGTAAGGCAGGTGCTCTCCCAGCTGAGCTAAGCGACCATTGCTAACCTTCCCTCACTATCGTTCGGTTCGGTATATTATAAGCTTATTTCATAAGCTTGCATCTTGTCTGGCGACAATCTGCTATTCACTACGTGAATTTTAATATAATTTGGCAGCCACCTACTCTCCCGGTCCGTCTCCAGACAAGTACCATCGGCCGACTAGGTCTTAACCTACGTGTTCGGTATGGGAACGGGTGTGTCCCCTAGTCGCATCGCCACCAAAAATAT
>JBOFEH010000077.1:0-52451 GCA_051647765.1 Cellulosilyticaceae bacterium
ATTTTTAGATTGTCATGACCCCGCCAAACCGTGCAAGATAGGCTTCATGGTCTTTGAAGTGTGGATCAAAAGTACCTACTTTGCGCCAGAAAGAGCGGTCATGGTTGAGATGTAAGAGATGGCAGAGCTCATGAACAACCACATAGTCAATGACAGGTGTAGGTGCCATAGAGAGTTTGTAATTAAAGGTTAGTTCCCTAAGGTTATTACAAGTACCCCAAGCATGAGGGGAGTCTACTATGGTTACACTTTTGGCTTTGACCCCCATGATTTTTTCATGGCGTTTGACACTTTGTTTAACCAGTTCACGGGTCTTAGTGGTATAGAACTTTTTGAGCTGAAGCTGGATTTGTTCATGCGAGTCAGGGACTGCTTCTAGGAGGTCCCCAAGGTGATGCGCCTTACCAAGATATAGGAAGTTCTCTTCTTCAGTGTAGGTTTTGGCACTAGAGATATACTTCCTATTGTCTAGTTTTTCTTGAAAGTCTAAAAGTGCTTTTGAATTGGCTTTTACAAATTCATAGATGGCTTCTTCAGGTGATTTGGAAGGTGCCTTAACTGTAATATGGCCTTCAGGTGTCACCTCAAGGGTGAACTTTTTTCTTTTTGAGTATTGGACGTTAAAAACGATGGTTTTGTCTTGTATGTTAAGTTGCATAGAATTCTCCGTAAAAAAATATTTAAATAAGCATGTATAGTATAGCACATCACAGGGTGTTTATTAACACATTTGAAGGAGTTGCTTATGAGAGAAGTTTTTGTAAAAGGTTTTGCTAAGGCCTGAGTCAGTAAGAATACCTGTAATTTGGCGGAAGTCGGCGATATGAATAGGCGCTTCTTTATCAAACTTCGAGTGGTCTACAGCCACGTAGATTTTGTGAGAGTGCTTGATAATTTTTTTGCGGGTATGGGCTTCTTCAATACTAAAGTCAGCAATGCCGCGGCCGTTATGGATGGCACCAGCACCAATAAAGCATTTGGAGATATGGAGTTGGTCGAAGTTGAAAAGATAGTCATAAGCGACAACTGAGTGTTCAGTATGACGAAGTTTCCCGCCTACAATAATTAAATCGATGCCACTTGTAATCAGTTCATTGATGACTAAAATCGAGTTGGTGACTACTGTAAGATTTCGTTTTTCTTTGATGTATTTGGCGATGAGACAAGTGGTAGAACCACTATCTAAAAAGATGCAGTCGCCATCTGTAATGAGCTCACTACATTTCTTGGCAATGGCTTCTTTGGACTCAAGGCGGCTGAGCATGCGGTGAGTCATAGTGGCTTCGCCAAGGCCTGAGTCACGTAGTTTGACACCCCCATAGAATTTTTCTAGTTTACCTTGTTGTTCTAAAGTATGTATATCTCGGCGGACGGTCTCAAGGGATATATTAAAGTGTTCCGTAATGTCAGTGAGTTTGAGTGATTTTTTTTGAGAAAGTAGTGTTAAGATGGCTTGCTGGCGTTCGATTGGAAACATAGGTTCAGCTCCTTGTTAATAGAATTTGTGGGCAGGGGCTATAGCGCTATTGTAAAAAGGAAAGAACAAAAAAGCAAGGAATGAGTCACAATATAGTCAGAATATATGCATATTTTACATGGACTTAACATGAGGTTAATGGCACACTTACATAACCCACCCATAATAAAGTCATAAGAGAACGCAGTGATGAGGGAGGTAAGATTTTGTTACAAATTAAAAACATAACCAAAAAATATGATCAAAAAGTGATTTTAGACAACATGAGTTTAGATATAGAAAAAGGAGAAATTATTTCATTGTTAGGGCCTAGTGGAAGTGGGAAGACAACACTTCTTAATATTATTTTGGGACTAACAGACTGTGATGAGGGGCAAATCGTATGGGAAGGGAAAGATATGACGAAGATCCCTATGAAAGATAGGGGGTTTAATATTGTTTTCCAAGATTATGCACTATTTCCTAATATGAATGCCTATCAAAATATAACCTATGGACTCAAAAACAACAAAGATGCTGCAACCACAGATGAGATTAATGAACTCATTGAGCTATTAGGTCTAAGACATCATCTTTATAAGAGCATTCATCAATTGTCAGGAGGCCAAAAACAACGTGTAGCATTAGCAAGAACACTTGTGACCAAGCCCAAAGTACTTCTACTAGATGAACCTTTAAGTGCCTTAGATGGGGTGATGAAAGAGTCTATTAAGGAACGTATCAAATCCATTGCCAAAACCTATGAACTGACGACAATTATCGTAACCCATGACCCAGAAGAAGCCTTAACATTATCTGACCGGGTACTCATTATTAATCAAGGACAGATTTCACAATATGCAACCCCACAGACTGTGATTCAAGCACCAGAGAATGATTTTATTGATGAGTTTATTTTGAAACAACTACGCATTAAACGTCAAAATATCTACAGCTTATTTGGTGAGTGTTATGCCTAAGAAGGATATTAAGTTTTATGTGATGTATGGGGTTTTGGCGGTGTTTTTTGTAGGGTTTTTGTTAGCACCTTTAGGCTTATTGCTAGGGAGATCTTTTCAAACAAGCACAGGGATAGGTCTTGATAACTATCAAACAGTGCTTAGTATAGAGGGGCTAGTGGGGGCTATCCGAAATAGTATTGTTATTGCAACTTGTAGTGGTCTATTAGCTACAGTATTAGGATTTTTGTTAGCCTATACGTTGCATTTTACCAATGTTTGTGAACCTATCAAAAAGTTTATTAAAACGGGTATTACACTGCCTATGTTGTTGCCAACGATAACCTATGGTTTTGTGATTATTTATTCTTTTGGTAAGCAGGGGCTTATAACAAAGCTTTTTGGAAGAGAGCTTATGGAGATTTACGGCTTCAAGGGATTGTTAATTGGCTATGTGATTTATACATTGCCCTCAGCCTTTTTGCTCATTAACAATTCTTTTAGATATGTAGATCCTAAATATATGGTGGTTTCAAAATTAATGGGTGACTCACCCATTAGAAGTTTTATAACAACTGTTGTGCGGCCTTTGGTAGGGACCTTGGGAGGGGCATTTGTGCTTTCATTTGTTCTAAGTTTTACAGACTTTGGGGTACCAGCTTCTGTAGGTGGGACTTATGAAGTTCTTGCAACCCAGCTTTATCAACAGATGCTAGGCTCTATACCAAGTCTTAGTAATGGGTCGGTCATTGCTGTGATGATGTTATTACCAGCTGTTTTTTCACTCATTTTGTTAACTTACTTGGAACGCTATAACATTAGGTATGACAAGGTCACACCGATGGAGATGGCAAAAAATAAAAAAAGAGATGTCTTGTTTGGCGGGATATCAACAGCTTTGGTTGTGATGATTTTGGGAATATTTGTGGTGATGTTTATCACACCGTTTATGAACAATTGGCCTTATGATATGAGCCTGACTTTAAAGTATTGGATTAAGACATTAACTACAGGCAATTTGTGGCAAGTCTATGGGAACTCTTTGGTTGTTGCCTTTTTAACAGCAATAGCAGGGACTTTTGTGGCCTACTGCGCAGGCTTATTAGCAGCCAGGTCAACGGTTTGTACCCATGCTAAGATGAGTATTGATACAGTCAGCATGATTACCAACTGTGTACCAGGGATGGTACTAGGTCTTGGCTATCTAGTGTTTTTTAATAACAGTAGTCTTAAGGGTGGTATTTTGATTTTGGTGCTATGTAATATTGTGCATTTCTTTACGACACCGTATATGATGGCCAAGAATGCCCTATCAAAAATGAATAGTTCATGGGAGGCTACAGGAGAGCTAATGGGAGATCGGTGGATTCAGACAATTCTAAGAGTGATTATCCCTAACTCATTTGCGACTTTAATTGAGATGTTTCAGTATTATTTTGTAAATGCAATGGTAACAATTAGTGCCATTATATTCCTTACAAGTGCGAGAACCAGTGTGGTTACAAGTAAGATCAAAGAACTACAGCACTATGCAAAATTCAATGAGATTTTTGTATTGTCCATATTAATTTTTGTTACAAACTGTGTGGTCAAAAGATGTTGTGATATCGATCCGATGGGGAGGAATTTTAAAGATGAAGAAGTTTAAAACATTATGTTTAATCAGTGCAGTATTAGGTGTGAGTCTACTTGGAAGTGGTTGCGGGAGCAAGGGAAATGATCAGGTGGTCATTTATAGTAACGCAGATGAGGAAGCTGTTGCCATTATGGAAAAGGCGCTTAATCGTGCAGGGTATGAAGGCCAATATATTTTGCAATCTATGGGGACTTCTGAAATTGGTGGCAAGATGATGGTTGAGGGCAGTAGTATAGAGGCGGATATTTTGACTATGAGTACCTATTATATTGAAAGCGCCCAAAAAGAAAATCAAATGTTTGCAGATTTGAACTTCGCGTTACCAACTTTAAATGACAATGGGTCCTATTATGCACCATTACTTGGAAATGTAGGCTCATTATTTATCAACACAGAAGTCATCAAAGAAAACGGTTTACAGGTACCGACTTCGTTTAAAGACTTAACACGTCCAGAATATGCAAATCTCATATCAATACCTAATATTATGGATTCATCGACAGCGTGGTTAGGTATTCAGGCTATTATAGATTATTACGGTGAAGACGAGGGGCGTACGGTCCTTCATGAACTCATTAAGAACTGTGGACCACATATTGAAAGTTCTGGATCAGCACCACTTAAAAAAGTAAGAGCGGGAGAAGTGGCTGCAGGATTTGGACTAAGACATCAGGCAGTGGCTGATGCCAAAGAAGGTAAACCGATTCAATATATTGACCCAATCGAAGGGAACTTTACACTAACAGAAGGCATTGCTGTAGTCAAAAAACAAGATGACAAAAAAATGGCACTTGCAATGGATATGGCAAAAGCTATCGTTCAAAAAGGCCGAGAAGAGCTCATCATGTATTATCCAGTCGCATTATACGAGGGAGAAACAGTAGATGAGGCTAATCAGGCAACTTATGCAAAAAGCTTTAAGGAGCCCCTTACTGTAGAGCTGCTCAAAAAGCATCAAGAGTTTTTTACATCTGCAAAATAATGATTTGATATAAAGAGAGGAAGAAAACAATGAATACCTATAAACTTTTAACACCAGGTCCTTTGACCACAACAGATACTGTTAAACAACAAATGCTCATGGACAGATGTACTTGGGATGACGATTACAAACAAACCACACAAGAGATTAGAAGGGAACTTCTTGCCATTGCAGAAGCTTCTGAGGAGACATATACCACAGTACTCATGCAAGGAAGTGGCAGTTTTGCAGTAGAGGCAGTGCTTACAACTGCACTTGGCAAAAATGATAAATGCCTATTCATCACCAACGGAGCCTATGGTGAGCGTATGGTCAGTATGGCTGAGTGTATGGGCGCAAACTACGTGGTTTGTGATGTACCGTACAATCGCTACCCTGAAGTAGAAGAGATTAAGGGTTACCTTGAAGAAGACTTGGCGATCACACATATTGCAATGGTACATTGTGAGACGACTACAGGGATACTCAATCCATTAGAAGAGGTGTGTGAGCTGGCACGTACATATGGCAAAACAATCATTATTGATGCTATGAGTAGTTTTGGAGGGGTACCTATTGCTGTAGAAGCACTGGGGATTGACTTCCTCATTAGCAGTGCCAATAAGTGTATACAAGGTGTCCCTGGATTCGGATTTGTGCTTGCAAAAAAACAAACACTTATAGCTTGTAAAGGCCAATCAAGAAGCTTGTGTCTTGATTTATATGATCAGTGGGTGGGCATGGACAAAGACGGCAAATGGCGTTATACATCACCAACACATGTGGTTGCAGCTTTTAGACAGGCCATAGAGGAGCTCAAAGAAGAGGGCGGAGTAGCGGCTAGATATACTCGTTATGCAGAAAATAACCAGCTCCTTCGTGAAAAATTAAGTGAGATAGGCATCACATCTTATATTGAAGAAAGCATTCAATCACCAATTATCACCACTTTCTTGTTCCCTTGTGAGGGGTTTGACTTTGATACGTTTTATCACTATATCAAACAAAGAGGGTTTGTCATTTATCCAGGTAAATTAACAGATGTGGATACTTTCCGTATGGGAAATATCGGTGAAATTTATAAAGAAGACGTAGAAGTATTATGTCAGCATATCAAAACATACATGGAGGAATATAGCGCATGAGACAAGTAGAGGGTATTATTTTTGACTGGGCAGGAACAGCAGTTGACTTTGGGTGTTTTGCCCCAGTCAATGTATTCGTAGAAATTTTTAAGCAAGCAGGCGTAGAAGTGACATTAGAAGAAGCAAGAATTCCTATGGGGATGCTTAAGATTGATCATATCAAAGCGATGTTAGAGATGCCTCGTATCGGGAAGGTATGGGAAACTGTATATGGCAAATCATTTACACAAGATGATGTGAATGCGCTTTATGAAAAATTTGAGCCAATGTTACTTGAATCATTGTCTCAGTACACAACACCAATAGACCATGTCATTGATACCGTAGCAACATTAAGGGAAAGAGGGCTTAAGATCGGCTCAACAACAGGCTATACAGATTCTATGATGGCGATTGTAACAGAGGGTGCCAAAGCAAAAGGCTATGCACCTGAGTACTGGATTACACCAGATACAACAGCGTCTTATGGTAGACCCTATCCTTATATGATTTTTAGAAACTTAGAAAAGCTTAAGATTTCTGCCCCATGGAAGGCTATCAAAGTAGGTGATACAACATCAGATATCAAAGAAGGTGTAGCAGCAGGGGTTTGGACAGTAGGTGTGATTATTGGAAGTTCAGAGCTTGGTATGACAAAGGAAGCCTTTGAAGCGCTGAGCCAAGAAGAGCGTGAAGTACAAATGACAAGAGTAAGAGCAACTTATGAATCAGTAGGTGCAGATTTTGTTATTGAAACCATGGCAGATTTAGTAGGGATTGTAGATGAGGTGAATGGGCTTTTAGCACAAGATCAGAGACCTTATAGTAGTAGATAAACAAAAAGAGTGATTTCCATTGGGCTGGGAATCACTCTTTTTGTTTATCTAGGCGAGGAGATTGACGCACAGAAGGCCAAAAACAATACCACTAATGGCAAAGAGCGCAGGGCGTCTGCCATGATGGAGTAAAATGGCTTGTGGGAGCACCTCGCAAAAAGTCACATAGAGCATGGCACCTGCTGCAAGGGCAAGTGAAATGGCAACAGTGAGGTCCCCAGCAGCGCCAAATACGGCGCCAATTAAGCCGCCTATAAGTGTGGGTGCACCTGAGAGCGCTGTTAGGGTGAGCGCCTTCCATTTTTTCATACCGCCCTCAATAAGAGGCACGCCAATACTCATCCCTTCGGGGATATTATGTAGGGCAATCAAAAACGCCAAAGTCAGTCCCATAGTTGCATCATGAGAAGTTGCAGAGCCTATAGCCATGCCTTCAGGAAGATTGTGAAGGGCAATAGCTGCAAACATAATCAGCCCCGAGCGAAGCATAGATTTTTCGTGAGTGGAAGATAACAAATCTTGTTGATGACGAAGGTCTTCAAGTTCCACATGGGTTTCTTCTGAATGGGTTATATGATCAATGAGTGTATTGAGCCATTGCACAACTAAAATGCCTAAAAAAATAGCCACACAAGTAACGAGAATAGAGCTTAGTGAAAGGGCTTCGGGAATCAGGTCGAAGCAAACAATGCTGAGCATTACACCAGAAGCAAAAGAAAGAAGAGAACTGAGCGTTTTCTTAGAGCTTTTGCCAAAGAGCATCCCGATAATACCGCCTATACCCGTACCAATAATACCAGCCGCACTAGCGACTAAAAGGGTTTTAAACATAAAAAGCCTCCTTAAATGAATCTGACACATCTAGCTTATTCTATTGTAAAGCAAAAAGATAGGATTTGAAAGAGGGCATATGTTATAATAAAGGTAATGATATGCAGTCTAAGCGCAGTAAGGATGGATGATAAACCTATGAAGAAAATCAATGTAGAGCAAGAGATTATCAATAGCATAAGAATGATTGCCACGCACTTTGAAACAATAGAGTGTATCAAGCTATTTGGGTCTAGAGTAAGAGGGGACAATAGTCAGACCAGTGATATTGATCTTTCGGTTTTTGGCAACACTATAGACCAAGGGGAGTTTGCCTATCAAATAGAAATGCAAGTGGCCACCTTATTAGAATTTGATATTTCATATATGAGCGAGATAGAAGATAGAGCATTTATGCAACAAGTGGAACAGGAGGGGGTTATTATTTATGAGAAGCCTAGAGTTTAAGTACAAAAATCTAGAGAAAGCATGTCACAGGCTTCAAGAAGCTTGTGACGTTTACGATGGCAAAAACGACATGATTAGGGATGGTGTGATTCAGAGATTTGAATTTACCTATGAATTAACCCACAAGACCTTACAGGAGTTAATGAAATATGAGGGGGTAACTTTAGAAAATACGTTTCCACGTACCATTTACAAAAAAGCCTATGCAAATGGCCTCATTAAAGATGAGAAACTATGGATTCAGTTGCTAGAGGATAGAAATAAAACGTCTCATATGTATAGTGAGGGTTTAGCAGATGAGATTGCAGGGCATATTAAAGAAAAGTATTTAGAGGCTATTTGTTTATTAGTAGAACAGATTGCTAAGTGTATTTAAGGGTATCCAAATAAAGCATTCCAATCCTAGCACAGTGATGTGTTAGGATTTTTTTGGTGATTTTGTCTAGTCCCATAGAAAATATGGCAAGTCAGCAAAGCATTAGCTATGCTAACATAGGAATATCTCAAAATAGACAAGAGGGGGACATTATCTATGAATCAAGCAAAAAGAAACGATTATCGTGAGAGAGCAAAGGCACTTGTGGGTGAGATGACGTTAGAAGAGAAAGTGAGTCAGCTAAGACATGAATCATTGCCTATCAAAAGACTGGGTATAGAAGCTTATAACTGGTGGAATGAGGCACTTCACGGTGTGGCAAGAGCGGGTGTGGCGACCATGTTTCCACAAGCTATAGCACTAGCAGCTTTATTTGATGAAGATTTGATGAGAGAAATTGGGGATGTGATTGCGACAGAAGGACGGATCAAATATCATATTGCCCAGAGTTTTGAAGATAGAGGCATGTATAAAGGGCTGACTTTTTGGTCACCTAATGTGAATATATTTAGAGACCCAAGATGGGGCAGAGGCCATGAGACTTATGGTGAAGACCCGTATCTCACATCGAGAATGGGTGTCGCTTTTGTAAAAGGGCTTCAGGGAAATGATACAGATTATCTGAAATCAGCGGCTTGTGCCAAGCATTTTGCAGTACATAGTGGACCAGAAGAGTGCCGTCATGAATTTGATGCCGCAGTGAATGCCTATGATTTGTGGGATACGTATCTTCCAGCTTTTGAGGCTTGTGTCAAAGAGGGCCAAGTAGAGGGGATTATGGGGGCTTACAATAGAGTGAATGGAGAGCCGGCATGTGGCAGTCAGACCCTCATCAAAGAAATCTTGGAGAAGCAGTGGGGCTTTGATGGTTATTTTGTTTCAGACTGTTGGGCCATATCTGATTTTCATGAATTCCATAAAATCACCAAAAATAGTATTGAGTCAGCTGCACTAGCCATTAATAATGGCTGTCACCTCAATTGTGGTGTCACTTATCTTTATGTGCAACAAGCTTATGAGGCAGGGCTTGTGAGTATGGAGGCGATTGATGAAGCGGTAGAGCGTGTGGTAGCAACACGTATGCGCTTAGGGATACTGGGAGAGAGTCATACGCAGTATGAACATCTTGATGCAGCGCGGCTTGATTGTCAGGAACATCAGGAGCTGGCGAAGCAGGCAGCGGCCAAGTCTATGGTACTGCTCAAAAATAATGGCGTACTGCCACTAAACAAAGACGAAATAAAGTCTATCGGTGTGATTGGGCCAAATAGTGATAGCCGTGAGGCGCTTATGGGGAACTATAGCGGGACAGCTTCTCGTTATATTACACCGTTACAAGGTATCCAAGATGCAGTAGGAGAGAGCGTTAAGGTGTATTACTCAGAGGGCTGTCATCTTTATAAGAGACCAGACCCAGGCCAATGTGCCCATTTACCAACGATTGCTGAAGCAGTGCATGTGGCGAAGCAATCAGATGTGGTAGTGCTATGTCTTGGATTAGATGCTACAATAGAAGGTGAAGCGGGAGATGCTTCTAATGAGTTTGGCTCAGGAGACAAAAACACGCTGAACTTACCAGGTTATCAACAAGAACTCTTAGAAGAGGTAACACGTATTGGCAAGCCTACAATTGTGGTATTACTAAGTGGTAGTGCCTTAGCCGTAAACTGGGCGCATGAGCATTGCGATGGTATTTTACAAGCATGGTATCCAGGAGCAGGTGGCGGCGAGGCTTTGGCGGATATTTTATTTGGTAAGGTGAGTCCATCAGGAAGATTACCAGTGACGTTTTACAAGGGGTTAGAACAGCTTCCTGAATTTGAGGATTATAGTATGGCAGGTCGTACATACCGTTATATGGAAGATGAGCCGCTGTATCCATTTGGATATGGGCAGAGTTATACGACGTTTGCTTATAGCCAGCTGAGCGTATCGGACGTGGCGCTAGGTGATAGGGGAACACTCACCCTAGAAGTAGAGATTTGCAATACTGGGAAATACCAAGGTGATGAGGTTGTTCAGGTGTATAGTCGTTGTGAGGATAGGACCTATAAAGCACCACTTAGAAAATTATGTGGGATGAAACGTATCCATCTGATGCCAGGAGAAAAACAGAAGGTACAAATGGTATTAGATGCGTCTTGTGTGACACTCATCAATGAGGATGGGCAAAAGTATATACCAGATGCAATGTTTACGCTTTATGTAGGGGGGAGTCAACCAGATTCAAGAAGCATCGCACTTACAGGGCAAGGCCCGCAGACAGTTCAAATACATGCTAAGGGGCAGCAATAGGAGGGTAATATGTTAAACAATAAGCAGATTCAGAGTATGTTAGGGAAGTTAAGACGTTATGTCAGCACCCTAGAACCTATGATTTTTGAAGAGGTAGGTGTGATTGAGACCTCTCTCTATGAAACCACACAGAGGTTACATCAGATTCCAGAAGGGCCATATCATGAGCTTCAATCAGGTGACAAGTGGGGACAAGAAGGTTCATATGGTTGGTTTAAGGGAGAATTAACAGTAGACGAAACATTAGCTGGAGAGGCATTATATCTCTATCCACAGGTTGGTGGCTATGAGGGGATGCTTTGGGTTGATGGGAAAGTCAAAGGGATTTATGCTTCTAAAATCACAGTAGAAAGTCATGGCAATCATTATTGTGACCAGATTACATCACAAGCGGTACTAGGACAAAAGATAGAGCTTGTGGTAGAAATGTATGCAGGACATAATGTAATAGGATGTATGCCATTTGAAAATAGCTTAAAGGCTGATTTTAGTTTTGGATTTAATAAGATGGCTATTTGCCGTAAAAATCAAGAGATAGCAGATTTTGTGTTCGACCTTCGTGCCATTAATCAAGTTGTACAATCTTTAGATGAGCAAAGCTTTAGACGTGCAGAGCTTATTCAGACCTTAACAAAAATTCATCAAACGGTGTATTATGCACCAGAAGATATTGATAGAGAAACGCTTATGAGCCGTATAAGGGTAGCTAGTGGCTTCTTAAAAGAAGAATTAGCAAAAACCAATCATGGGGCATGTGGTGAGGCAGCTTTGATTGGTCACTCTCACATGGATACTGCGTGGCTTTGGGAAAAAGAAGAAACCATTAAAAAATGTGCTAGAACTTATGCCAATCAGCTCAATTTAATGGAACAGTATCCAGAGTACAAGTTTGTTCAAAGTTCAATGTACCACTTAGAGACATTACGCATCCATTATCCAGAGCTATTTGAACGTATCAAAGAAAAAATTAAGTCTGGCCAATATGAAGTCAATGGTGGGGTATGGGTTGAAGCGGATTGTAATATGCCATCAGGTGAATCACTCATCAGACAGTTCCTATGGGGACAAAATTATATGAAAGAGCATTTTGGGAAACAGTCACGTTGCTTCTGGCTGCCAGATACTTTTGGATACAGTGCGGCATTACCTCAAATCATGAAAGGCTGTGGGGTAGATTATTTCTTAACTACGAAACTAGAGTGGAATGATACCAATCAATTCCCATATGATACGTTCTACTGGCAAGGTATTGATGGCAGCAAAGTACTTGCACACTTTAACCGTATTCATGCTTGGCCAGATCCTAAGACCCTCAATGAGTTTGTGATGGGGAATAAGTCTTATGAGGGAGTGAAACAAAAGACAGTTACCAATAAGCGTCTTGTGGCATATGGCTATGGTGATGGCGGTGGTGGACCACAGTTTGAGATGGTTGAAATGGCTAGACGTTGTGAAGATTTGGAAGGTGTTGTTAAGGCCAAACACGTGGTGGTTAATGACTTTATGCAGGAGCTTGAAGACAGTGTTTATGCACCAAATACTTATCAGGGAGAACTTTACCTAGAATTACATAGAGGGACACTCACGAACCAGCATCAAATCAAGCGTAATAATAGAGTAGCTGAGATCCTGATTCATGATAGTGAATACCTTACAGTAAGAGAGGCTATAGATCAGCAAGAAGTAGCCAGTGGCGAGAGCTTGAAGCCTTATGTGAATACACTACTTGTCAATCAGTTCCATGATATTATTCCGGGGACATCTATTGCACCCGTTCATGAGACTTCCAAAAAAGAAATGGGCGCATTGATTGAGGATGTAGAGCAGTTGGTGGCACAAAGTATTCCGGCCACAGAGGATAAGCATGTTTATACAGTGGTGAATACCTTTGGGGGCAAACGCTCAGATGTCATTACAATCCCATACGTAGAAGGGTATTGCGTAGCTGGAGGGTATAAGCAGCAAGTAGCGACGGATTTAGATGGACAAGCCCATTATTATGTAGCAGGCGTAGAAATCCCAGCACTTGGAAGTATTACAGTCAATCTTGAAAAAGGAGAAGTACAGGTAGCATCAGCCTTTGACTATGAGGGGGATACTCTTGTGACACCTTTTGCAAAAGTAGTATTTGATGACAAAGGGTATATGAAATCTTTTGTTGATAGGAGAAATGGGAGAGAGTTAGCAGGCGAACGCTATGGACTCGGAACATTACTTGTGGCAGAGGATGTGCCTTCAGCATGGGATAACTGGGATATCGATGCCGATTGTGAAATGAAGTTTGAAGACTGTGCGAAGCTGATTTCAAGAGAAGTGGTTGCAGATGGAGAAGTTTTATTCAAAATCCGTAGCACCTATGCACTGACTCAAAACTCATCTGTGACACAAGATATGATTTTCTATGCAGACACACCAAGAGTTGATTTTGATACACGTATCAATTGGCAAGACCACCATCGTTTCCTAAAAGCAGCTTTTGATACAACCATTCACACAGCACATGCCAAACAAGAAATTCAATTTGGATATGCTACCCGTGAAACAACACGTAATACAACACTTGAACAAGCACGATTTGAAGTGGTCAACCACAAGTATACCGACCTTTCAGAAACCAGATACGGGATTGCACTGCTTAATGACTGTAAATATGGTATATCACTAGAGGGTGGAATGATGCAGCTCTCACTTCATAAAGGTGGTTGTAGACCAGATGAGACAGGGGATAAGGGTGTGCATGATTGCCGCTATGCGTTCTTACCACATGAGGGAGGCTTTGGAGCAGAAACGGTTATTTTACCAGCATATTGCTTCAATATGAAACAACGTGTCAAAGAAGGTGTAGGGGCCAAGGAGAGTTTATTAGGGGTAGATCGTCCAAACATTGTGATTGAGACCATCAAACCTTGTGAAGCATCACAAAAGGCATTTATTGTAAGAGCCTATGAGGCAGAAGGAACTTATACAACATGTCACTTTGGTGGGGCTGTAGCAGCTAATAGATGTGAGGAAGTCACATTGCTAGAAGAGGCATTAGGAGAAACAAACCTACAAGGTGATATCACCTTTAAGCCATTTGAAATCAAGACGTTTAAAATCTACTATTAAAAAATAAAGAGGGTGTTGCACAATTAACCGATTAGGTTAGTTGTGACAACACCCTCTTTTTTGTGCATAAAAATTTAAAGGCAGAGGATAATCCTCTGCCAGTGTTGTTATATTAAGTTTATGAGAACCATCATAAAACAACAACCCAAGTATACTAGTCTTTCTGGAGATTATCAACTCTCCCTCCCTATGAACTTTGAAACTTTTATAGCCCCAGACGACTCGGTTAGACTTCTAAGCCACTTATTGGAGGAATTAAACTATACAAAATTATATCAGGCCTACTCCCAAAGAGGGAGAAAACCAGGAGTCGAACCGAAAGTCTTATTCAAAGTAGTCGCTTATGCTTTCATGCAAAGAGTCTACTCAACACGCACTATAGAAAATGCCTGCAAACGGGATATAAATTTTATCTGGCTCCTACAAGGTTATTCTGCACCTGATCACTCTACGATTGCTAGATTTATCAAGACTTACCTCGGAGGCTGCCTTGAAGATCTTTTCTATCAGCTCATTTTAAAACTAGCCATATTAGATGAGATTAAGTTTGAGAATCTTTTTGTGGATGGAACTAAAATAGAAGCTAATGCCAATAAATATACCTTTGTTTGGAAAAAAGTTATTAATAAGAATGAGGCCAAGATGCATCTCAAAATAATAGAACTCATTGACCTTATAAACACAAATTATCTTACAACCCTTGCATTTGTTCCCTCGAAACCTGCCGATTCCCTGGAAAAGGCAATTGTATTTCTTAAACAAACGCAAAAAGATCAACAGATTATCTTCGTGTATGGTACAGGTAAGCGTAAATCGCTTCTTCAAAAGTGCCTAGAACAAGCTGAAGATTATTTGATGCGTCAACAAAAATACGATGTGTCTCATGAATTATTCCAAGGAAGAAATAGCTACTCCAAAACAGATACGGATGCTACCTTTATGCATATGAAAGATGATCATATGCGAAATGCCCAGCTTAAACCTGGTTATAACATTCAGATTGGTGTGGAAAGTGAGTACATCGTGAGCATGGATCTTTTTCAAGACCGTAGCGACGTGAGAACTCTTATACCTTTTTTAGAAAATATGTTCAGTCATTTAGGTAAAAGAAGTGAAAACATCATAGCAGATGCAGGATATGAGAGTGAGGAAAACTATCTTTATCTTGAAGAAAAAAATCAAACCCCTTATATCAAACCAGTGATGTATGAGAGGTGGAAAAAGAAAAGTTTTAAACGAGATATCAGCAAACGAGAAAACATGAACTATGATCAAGAAAGTGACTACTATACCTGTGCGAACAATAAAAAACTCAATAAGATAGGCACTTCTCATACCACAAGTAGTAGTGGCTATAAAAGTGAATTAACCATTTATGAGTGCGAAGATTGTAGTGAATGTCCCGTAAAATCAAAGTGTACTAAAGCAACACATAATAGACAGATTAAGGTGTCCAAACAGTTTATTTCCAAGAGGGCTGTGTCTTACGAAAATATAAAAACTGAAAAAGGAACTATGCTCAGAATGAACCGTTCTATTCAAGTAGAAGGGGCCTTTGGGGTATTGAAATGGGATCACGATTTCAATAGATTTTTAAGACGTGGCAAAAATAACGTAAAAATAGAGTTTATGCTCCTGTGTTTTGCCTATAATATCAATAAACTCCATGGCAAAATTCAAAATAAGCGGTGTGAAAAACATTTACATCCATTAAAATCAGCCTAAATTTTGACTTCAAAAAGCTTGGGCTTATTAAAGTGCGTTAAAAACTATCAAAACACTTATAAAGTAGATATACATAGATACAACACTAAAAATAGGTGCAAAAATGGGAGTGCCACGAAACTAATTATCTAGTTTCGCGACACCCCCTTTATTTTTGTTGTTAGGAGATGTTTTAAATTGCAATAGTTTGAAATTTAACTTAGCAAGCGTAATTTGTAAAATGAATTAAAAATATTTTGTAACTTTGCTTGCTTTTTCGGTACTAATAGATATCAAAGTATATTAGAAAAGATGGTATAGGGAGGATAAGCAATGAAACAAGAAAAAATATGTTTGATTATTCAAGATATATTATGGCTGCACCAAACAGATGAAATAAGTAAAGAGAGTAAAAAGATTATACAGGAACACTTAAAAGAGTGTCATGAATGTCAAAAAATAGAGGAGCAGATCAAGAAGGAGAATAGTGAACAAGGCATAGAAGATAAACACCCATGCCATGACAAATTTAAAGAAATTGCATATAAATTGAGGAAAAAAAGAAGAAGGAATATTATAATAACACTATTAGTTTGCGGGACATTAATAGTGACTACTAACCTTGCATTCGAGAATTATAAGCTTCCATTTACAAGTATGCAACCTACCATTAAAGCGGGTGAATATTGTTTTATAAATAAACTAGCATATGAGTGGAGTAGCCCTGTAAATAATGATATTGTATATGTATCACTTAAGGATAACAACGCAAGATGGAATGATATGTATAGAGTAATAGGAATACCGGGGGATACAGTACAGATTAAAGATGGTAGTGTGTATGTAAATGGTAGTCTATTGGAGGATAATTATTTAGTAGGGATAAATGATGGCGGTAGGGCTACACAGGAAATAAAAGTAGAAGAAGGAAAGTATTTTATTATGGGAGATGACGTGAATAACTCTTATGATAGCCGATATTTTGGATGTATAGATGAAATAAGTATACGAGGAAAACTCTGGTTTACCTGGTAAAAAAGGTAGAGGGGGAGGCGGAAGTGTGTGAATGATTTTGAAGAGATTTATGAAATATACCATAAAGACATATTTTTATTTATACTCAGGATAGTTAATCATCAAACAGAACTAGCTGAAGAACTTACTCAAGAAACATTTTATCAAGCATTTACGTCTCTTCATAGATTTAAGGGGACTTGCAAATTGAAAACTTGGATATGTCAAATTGCAAAAAATGTTTGTTTTAAATACTTCAAAAAAAATCCTATACATATGAGTATAGATAATGAATTCAATAGAATTCAAGATACAGCTTTGTTTGTCACTTCACTAGAACAAGAAATAATAGATAAAGAAATAAGGGCATACTTTATGGATTGTATACAAAATTTGGGTAAGAAATATAGAGATGTATTAATGTATCGCATCTATTTTGAAATGTCATTTGCTGAAATAGCAGAATCCTTAAATATAAGTGAAAGTTCAGCAAAGGTTATTTTCCATAGGGGAAAAGAGAAGTTACAAAGCCAGCTAAAAAAAAATATATAATGGACAGAGTTGCTTGTGATGATTGTTGTAGTCATAAGTGGGTATTTAAATAATGACAGGTGGGTCTTTGCTATTTGGAAAGACCCACCTGTTGTTTTTGATAAAGAGAAGGAGATACACCTACTAAATCTTTGAAAACACGGTTAAAACTTCTAAGAGATTCAAAGCCGCAGTGGAAGGCAATTTCTGTAATAGTATAGTCAGGCGATAAGAGCAATGACTTGGCTAAATCTACACGAAGGGTATTGCGGTAACTATTAAAACTAAAGCCAATTTGTGTATTAAAAAGACTTGAAACATAGGAGCGTGATAGGCCAAGGTGAGAGGCTACTGTATCAAGAGAAATCGGTTCTTGATAATGCTCGGACATGTATTTGAGAATAAGCTGGAGAGCACTTTGGTGGGTTAGTGTATGATCTGTGTAAGTGGTCATACTATGTATGCGTCCCATAATGACCATGAGATAACCTTGCATGACCAAAGCATTCTTCGTGGTTTGCTGTTCAATATGTAATTTTTCAAGGAGCTCCTTGATTTCCATATGATAGGTGCCTGATGGAATAACAGGAGAGCTTGGGATTTTTAAGGTTTTGGAAGAGAATAGACTACCCAAGGTAGAAGGGTCTAGTATGAGCAGGAGTGTTTTTGACGTGCTAGGGGTATGAAAGCTATGAACTTGGTGACTTGCAATCAAACAAACATCTGTGGGATAGAGGGTATATGTATTACAATCCACAGTCACTTCCACTGTGCCTTCTAATACATAAACCACTTCATAGTCCAGATGAATATGAGGGATGAAATTCAGGTTTTGAGTTGGGAATAATGAAAAACTATTTGTTGTAGGGTGGATGAAATGTTGAAATAGCGGTAACATAGTAGGCTCCTTAGCTGTCTAGATGATTGGAACTATTATAGCATAGAGGTCGTCTAATAGGCGATAGGGAGATATGTTTAAGGGTGTATGAGACAAGTAAATCGGGACATATACTAGAGGAGAAGGAGTGATGTTCATGACGTATCGTACACATATATTAGGAGGTGTCGTATTATCGGCGGTCGCTGGGGTATACGTTTGGCCTCAAACAGGTGGGGCATTAGCTTTATGTACTGTAGCGGCAGGTGTGGGTGCACTTTTGCCAGATATAGATCACCCTAATAGTTGGCTGAGTAACCATGTAGGGATTTTGAGATATCCTTTTAAGGTGTTTGGTCATCGCGGAGCAACCCATAGTTTATTAGCCACATTGATTGTTTTTGCAATCATAGGGGGGATATTTAAAGGGGGTCCTATTACACTAGGGATGACGTTAGGCTATCTATCCCATTTATTATTAGATATGCTAAATCCTAGAGGGGTACCGTTATTTTATCCTTTCACAAAAGAAAAATATAAAATAGCTAGAATACATACAGGAGAAGGGGGCGAACAAGTCGTATTTGTCCTACTCGTACTAGCACTGATGATGATTGTTATATTGTTTTTTCAAAAAATTTGGTTTTAATAGAGGTTGATCTAGGTAAGATAGCGTATAATAAAATCAGTTGATACAAAAGAAAAGAAATATGGGGGAGATTTAATGAGTGAAAAAGTAAAGGAATGTGGTCAGACCATAGTCGTTTTGAGCGTTGTGGTAGCCTTGGTTTATATGATTATAGGATTTACATTTTTGGATGTAACACAAGGTGTTTTTTGTGTAATGAATAATAGGAAATGATAGCGTTAGATACATAAATAATAAGACGTGGTAGATATGTCTGTTCATGGTATAGAGTGATTTAATATTTTATAAAAGAGAGGCCAAACAACTTTACGCGTTTGGCCTCTCTTTTGCTTTAGGATCATAATATTTAACAAATGACGTTTTGTGGGGTATCTGATAACCAGTTTTGGATATTATCAAATACAATGACCGCACGTTTTTCAAGTGCTTCAACGGTTGCAAAAGCAATATGAGGTGTCACCAAAACATTTGGCGCATCAAAGAGTGGATGGTCTTTGGCAACAGGTGGTTCCACTTCGAACACATCGATACCAGCACCAGCGATTTGGTGGGTTCTGAGTGCATGGGCTAATGCTGCGCTATCCACTACCGGGCCTCTTGCTGTATTAATGAGAATAGCATGAGGTTGCATGAGTGAAAGACGCTCAGCGTTGATAAGATGAGAGGTGCCCTCATTAAGTGGTACATGAAGAGATACGATATCACATGTTGCTAAGAGTGTCTCTAAATCTGTATAGATGACACCAGTATTTTCTTTGACTGTGCGGCTATAAGCATAGACTTCGCAGCCGAATGCCTTGGCGATTTGAGCCACGCGCATACCGATAGCACCTGTGCCAACGATTCCGAATTTTTTGCCTTCAAGTTCAAAGCCAATCAGGCCGTTTTTGGTCCCTTCTTGGCGGACCACTTGGTCACAGGCAATGATGTTGCGGTAGAGAGATATAATCATACCGAATACTAAATCTGCAACAGCAGCATTAGAGTAACCTGCACAGTTGCACACAGTAATGCCACGTGTGCGGCAAGTATCTAAGGCGATGTGGTCAACGCCTGTAAAGGCAACCGCAAGCATTTTGAGGTTCTTGCAACCCGCGATAACCTCTTCATTAAGCGGTAGGTTTGAAACAGCAATAATATCTGCATCTTGACCGCGCGCAATAAGCTCGGCGGTATCTGTTGTACGTGTATCGTAATAAACAATTTCTAATTGATCTTTGAGGGCCTCCCCAGCCATAGCAAGTAATTTGTCCTTGGCAACGCCAAGTGGTTCAATAATAACTAATTTCATCTCTATAATCCCCTTTGATTTTTTATTTATCCCATGTATTGTAGTGAATGCGTTCAGTTTGGAAACGATTAGGTGCTGATTTGTCTACGTCTGTATAGCCTAATACCACCAAGCTATAAGGTGTGATGTTTTGAGGTAGGCTAAAAAGATTTTTAAAGCCATCTACAAGTGTAGGGTCATTACGTACGCCGCACCATACGCTACCTAAACCAAGAGAATAGGCTGCAAGGAGCATGTTTTGTGTAGCCGCACCGCAATCATCTTGCCATAGTGTTGGAGAAAGCGATGTATCAGCGCAGACCAAAATAGCAAGAGGAGCAGTCTTTAGCATAATCGTGTAAGGGTGAATGGCCATAATTTGCTCAAAAGTGTGAGCGTCGTTAATGACAACAAAATGCCAAGGTTGTTTGTTATGACCTGTTGGGGCATAGAACCCAGCTTCCAAAATAGTGGATACCATATCCTCAGGGATGGCATCAGATTTAAATTGACGAATACTTCTTCTAGACTGAATAGCATGCAAGACTTCGTTCATAAGTCAGGACCTCCTAGTAACTTTATTCATACCTCTAGTCTATCACAAGGTTATTCCAAAGACCATAGGTCAGAGTCTTCAAGTAGTGGCAGAAGTTGATGCTTCAAAATATAAGAGGGGGTATACTGCGTTCTAGCCAGTGTTTTGGCTTGTATAAGGGGATTGTTTTGCATGAGATTCATTATATGAAGCGCATGGTCCTCATAGTAGGCAGACTCACTAGGGTGATAGTGCTCAGTGGTTGTAAATCCAAAATTTTGTGCATCCCACCGCATCATGTAGGCGCCTAAATTCTTGCCAAGCTCAGCAAGGGCAGGAACAGCTTCATTGACAACTAAGAAATTGCCTCGGCTAGCAGCTTCAAGTAGTGTGAGGCCAAATGATTCTGATAAGGAGGGGCATATAAAGAGGTTAGATAGGGTGAAAAGTTCTAATACGCTTGTTCTGGGAAAGCCTGAAGGAAAACCAAAGTCAGAAGTAAAAGCAATTTGATGAGGTTTTAAACCATATAAGTCACCGTGCTGACGAATGAGGTTTTTGTAGGTCATAGGCGTAATGTCAGCACAAGGGAAATCACAAAAAACAATTTGAACGTTAAGATGAGAGACTAACTGGAGTTTACCAACAAGAGCAACGACTTTTTCGAATTTTTTGGAGGGGGTGAGGCGTGCGGGATAAATAACCAGAAAATCACAAGAAAGTAAGTCTATACATGAGCCTAAGGACTGAACTTCTTTTGAAAGGCCTATTAAGGGGTCAAGGCTATTGGAAACCACATGACAGTATTTTAGGGACACATCAAACTGTTTGGCTAGAGCGGGGAGTCCAGCTTGGGTAGGATAAATATAGTGAGTGTTTTGGAGTGGGCTAAACCGTGCTGAGAATGGCCAAATAAGCGTGTCAGGTGGCATCACAGGTGCGGAGTGGGTAAAAGCTAGGAATTTGACATGAGGGAGATGAGGCGTAGCAAGATGTAGAGCGACATTGTGAACCAGATGCCAACCTTGATAATGAATATCATGGAGCAGGCAAAAATCTACATCTTGTAGGTGTGTAATCAAATCACAGGAGATGGTTTGTGCCTCATCAAAGAAAGTGTCATGAAGTGTCATGTTGGCATGGGTATAGTCATGCCAGTGAATGGGTCTGCCTTCGTGGCGATTAGTCATTTTGATCCACTGAATACGAGGGTCTAAGAAGACTTCAGAACGTTCACTATCAGGGCAGTCCTGACTAACGAGGCATTTGATGTGGATATCTTGGAGAGATAAAAGCATAATCAATTGTTCTTTGACGACGTTGACGAGGGAGTAGGTAGAAGATAAGCCATTAAACATTGTAAGAATAGCAATAACCATAATTAAACTCCTTAGATATTTTTATAACTAATATATGTCATAGAATAAGATATAAGAGCAAGTCACATCTAAAAACAGGGATGCGTATACTGATAATGAAAATATAATAGAGATGGAGTTGAGAATATGCCTATTACAAGTTTAGGAGGAATAAGGCATTATAATGCTATGGTGTTTAATGACCATAGCGCAACAGGAGCAGATATTGAGGGGCCATTGGCAGTAAGAGGAAATATGAATAGTCCTTCAAATGCGTCTACTTTTACTGTTGCAGGAGCCTTATCAGGGGCATTTAATATTATTGGTTCAACCCAGATAGATACATCGATGCCTGCATTACTCTTAGAAGGGGTGCTTAGCAAAAATCCTCTAGGACACTTAACGATACAAATGCCGGGGATACCTGTCATTAGTCCAACATCAGATCCTAAAAATCTCTTACCAGGGGCCACATCTATAAAACCTGTGATTGAACCAAAAGCAACGATTGATAATGTGTTTATCCAAGCACTCAGTGATATTACCCCACTTATTGTGAATTCAGCATCGCTCTATACACTTAAGCCTGCCAAGGGAAGTGGTATTGGCATTGGACCGGCAGCCAATGCAGCCAATGTGTATATTTCTCATAATTTCAATGGGTTTTCTCCTATATGGAATATACAGAGTGTTACTTTTCCTACCTTGCAAAACAATCAAGTATTGGTGATTTATTCTGAGGCGACAGAGATTCATTTTGAACAAGGTGCAATTTTTTATCAAGGAAATATTATTAATACCTCAATGCCTCAAAATCCCGTATTACAATTTTTGTGTCCACGAACAGTATGGATTTTTCCAAATGCACAGCAAATTAGTGTGAAAGGCTATGGGGTAGTGGGAACAGTTATTGCGCCAAGTGCAACAGTTGATACATCAGGTGGGAACGTCAATGGACAGATGTTTGTCAAGAATCTGAGCCAAAATAATGGTTTTGAAGTCCATAATTTTATTACCAATTGGGATAACATTTATCATGATATTCCTAATACAACGAGTACTACAACGACAAGTAGCAGTACAACGACAAGTAGCAGTACAACGACAAGCAGCAGTACAACGACAAGCAGCAGTACAACGACAAGCAGCAGTACAACGACGAGCAGTAGTACAACGACAAGCAGCAGTACAACGACGAGCAGTAGTACAACGACAAGCAGCAGTACAACGACGAGCAGCAGTACAACGACAAGCAGCAGTACGACGAGTAGCAGTACAACAAGTACGACTACCACTGTGGAGCCGTTAGCAACAATACATGGGACAATTAGAATTACAGTCCCAAAAGAATGTTGTTGTGAATGCCAGTGTGGTTGTTATACATGGCAGTGGGAGTATAACTGTAATGGCTGTGTGATAAGCCAACAGCCATCAATCAGTAATTGTGAAGAGGATCGATTAGCTAAAGATATTCGTGTAGAGCTCTACCAGTGCGATGATTTATTACACCCTATTGAAACAACCACTACTAATGCACAAGGAGAGTATTTATTTACGCATCTTTTGCCGGGGTGCTATGTGGTTCAAATCATTCCACCATGTGATCTTGTACCTTATATTTCTTGGGGAGCTAATGGAGAACAGAGTGTAGGTGCAACCCATAGGGTGCAAGTTGCGGTGTACCAATATTATGCATTACAAGACTTTTTGGTAGAGAAATAACAAAAGTCTGAGGAAATCGGTCATATGTGGCCGATTTTTTGTCTTATAGGAAACTGCTACTTCGAAGCATTTCACTACTGCGCGAACCAATACGTGCACGAAGGGCACTTTTGTTCCATAAGAAAACACCCAATAAGGTGTAATAGAGTCATAATTCCTATAAAGGCTTGATACATATAGGGTATAGGGGTGAAGGGGGAGTTGCACAGTGAAAAAGAGTAAAAAAATATTAATCAGAATAGGCGGTGTATTAGGGGGCGGTATATTACTAGGTATGATAGGTTTTTACATACTAGTCGTTTCAGGATTGTTTCCAACAGTCCAGGAATTATGGGTGACAACAGCTATGACAACACTGAGTCATAAGTGGTTAGCAACAGCTTTTATTGACGAAGAGACCATTGCGGAAATTATGAAACGTACCCATGTAGATGATAGTGCTTATGCAACGGAAGCAAATTTGATTCAGGTAGAACAAGCAATAACCACTACAGCTGTGGTTGAAGTGGTAAGAGAGAACAAAGACTTATACATAGAAGGACAAGGATATACTTTCTTAGAAGAAGGTATTTATACAAAAGAAGTGAGTGGAACAGGGTGGAAGGGCAATATTATGCTAGTTGTAGACCCAGGGCGTATCAGTCTTGTTGACACCAAATATCAATTTGAAAAAGGGCAGACTGTTAAAGAGATGGTTGGAGAAAGTGGTGCCATAGCGGGTATTAACGCGGGAGGATTTGCAGATGGGCCGAACTATAATAGTAATGGAGGACAGCCAGCAGGGCTGCTGATGAAAAAGGGCGTTGTGATTAATCCTAAAAAAGAGGATACAAAGAAACATCATATTGTAGGGTTTAATCAATCCCATGTCTTAATATTAGATGAGATGACTATTGCTGAGGCTAAGGCGGCCCAGATACAGGACTGTGTGGAGTTTAGCCCAAGTCTTATAGTAAATGGTGAGACAGTGATTAAAGAAGGTCAAGGGGGATGGGGGATTGCTCCCCGTACAGCAGTAGGACAGAGAGAGACGGGGGAAGTACTGTTTTTGGTGATAGATGGGAGGCAACCAACACATAGTATTGGTGTAGACTTAAGGGTGTTACAAGATGTGCTGTATGATGAAGGGTGTATGAATGCGGGCATGGTAGACGGTGGAAGCAGTACCGTGATGGTTTATGAGGGGGAGTTTGTGAATAAGCCAAGTCTTGGTCATGAGCGGAGAATTAATAATTGTTGGGTGATACACTAGGAGAAAGACGGCAAAAGGTTCCATAAGCCAAAAGCGTCCAAGAAAACATAGAGTTAGTTTTCTTGGACGCTTTTTTTGTGGGAAAAATAATGGGTTTTGAGTTTGTCAAAAGTCTCATCACTCAAGATGTGTTCCATGCGACAGGCATCTTCTTTTGCAGTGGCCTCACTCACCCCAAGTAACATAAAGTATTGGGTTAAAAGCTCATGACGTTCATAAACTTTAAGGGCGATATCAAGCCCAAGGTTGGTAAGGTGAATATGGCCATGGGAATCAACGGTGATATAGCCTTGTGTACGAAAACTTTTCATAGCGTTGCTCACGCTGGGCTTTGAAAAACCTAAGGCAGTGGCTATATCAACAGAGCGTACACCACTAATTTCTTTAGAGAGTACAAAAATAGTTTCTAAATAGTTCTCAGCAGATTCTGGTATTTTCACGTGGGATAGCCCCTTTCTGTAACGGTTTAATCAGTTACTCCTATCATAGCAAACATTATTTTGATAAGCAAGTTGAGATGAATTATCATTTGGTGTTGACATTCAACTAGCTTCATGATACACTCAAATTAAGTTAGAGTTAGCCTAGGCTAACTTATATTATTTGGGCAAGAGTTAGCTAAGACTAACTCTAGGAGGTGGCGGATATGGAAACATTAAAAGCAGTACGTCCAGGGGAGACTGTTACAGTACTCAAACTACATGGGCAAGGTCCTATCAAGAGACGTATTATGGATATGGGGATTACTAAAGGGGTTGAGGTGATGGTACGTAAGGTGGCACCATTTGGAGACCCTATGGAAGTCCATGTAAGAGGCTATGAATTAACGCTGCGCAAAGCAGATGCAGATATGATAGAAGTCAAGTAAAGGAGGGGTAGACATGAGTATACGTATTGGATTAGCAGGAAATCCTAACTGTGGGAAGACAACAATGTTTAATATGCTGACAGGGAGTACCCAGTATGTAGGGAATTGGCCAGGCGTAACAGTTGAGAAAAAAGAGGGACAGCTTAAAGGTCATCGTGATGTGACAGTAGTGGATTTGCCTGGTATTTATTCACTCTCTCCTTATACATTAGAAGAAGTGGTGACAAGAAACTATTTGATTACAGAACGCCCAGAGGCTGTTATTAATGTGGTAGATAGTACCAATATTGAGCGTAATCTGTATTTAACGACACAAATTTTAGAGCTGGGCATTCCTGTTATTATTGCACTGAATATGACAGATATTCTTCGCAAGAAAGGTGATACGATTGATATTGCTGAGCTAGGTAAATCACTAGGATGTCAAATTGTAGAGACATCAGCTCTTAAGGGCGAAGGGTGTCAAGAAGTCATTGAAAAGGCCATAGCATTAACAAAAGAGACAGGACATAAGACTAAGATTCATACATTCTCAGAGCCTGTTGAAAAGGCTATAGCGACTATTGGTGGATTAATTAAGGATCAAGTTGAACCGCAATATGTAAGATGGTATGCTATCAAACTTTTTGAAAGAGATGAGAAGATTGCAGAGCTCTTGGGGCTGACAGACACTTTTAAGGCAAGTCTAGAAGATGTGATTACACGTGTTGAAGCACTAGAAGATGATGATAGTGAGAGTATTATTACAAACGAGCGTTATCAGGTGATAGAGGCGTTTGTAAAAGAAAGCGTACATAAGAAAAATAAGGGAAAAATGACAACATCAGATCGCATAGATCAGATTGTAACCAATCGTATACTGGCACTACCAATTTTTGCGGCAGTGATGTTCCTTGTCTATTATATATCGATTACAACAGTGGGGTCTTTTGCTACGGACTGGGTCAATGATGTGTTGTTTGGAGAGATGATTCCGACGGCGGTTCAGAGCTTCCTTGTATCAGTAGGAAGTGCTGAGTGGCTCAATTCACTGATCTTGGATGGTATTATAGGCGGAGTCGGTGCAGTACTTGGATTCTTGCCACAGATGATGGTACTATTCCTTTGCTTAGCATTATTAGAAGACTGTGGTTATATGTCACGTATTGCCTTTATTTTGGACCGTGTGTTCCGTAAGTTTGGGCTATCAGGCAAATCTTTCATTCCAATTCTTATCGGAACAGGGTGTGGCGTACCAGGGATTATGGCATCTCGTACAATTGAGAGTGAGAGTGATCGTAAGATGACGATTATGACCACTACGTTTATCCCGTGTTCAGCGAAACTTCCTATTATAGCACTCATTGCAGGTGCGCTTTTCCCAGAGGCGGCATGGATTGCACCATCAGCTTACTTTATAGGGATGGTAGCGATTATTGTGTCGGGAATTATCCTCAAAAAGACAAAAGGCTTTAGAGGCGATGCAGCGCCGTTTGTTATGGAACTTCCTGAATATCATATACCAGGAATGAAAAACGTAGCCCTTCAAATATGGGATCGTAGCAAATCTTTTGTCAAAAAAGCAGGAACAGTTATTTTCTTAGCAAGTGGTATTTTATGGTTTTTAAGTTCATTTAGCTGGTCATTCCAAATGGTAGATGCTTCAGAATCTATCTTAGCATCTATAGGAGGACTGATTGCACCTTTATTCAAACCACTTGGTTGGGGTGACTGGAGAGCAGCAGTGGCGACTCTTACAGGACTTGTAGCCAAAGAAAACGTTGTAGGGACTTTTGGTGTATTATATGGATTTGGTGAAGTGGCAGAAGATGGTCAGCAAGTATGGCAAGCCCTTCAATTATCGTTTACACAGATTTCAGCCTATTCATTCTTAGTATTTAACTTATTGTGTGCACCATGTTTCGCAGCGATAGGGGCTATCAGACGTGAAATGGGCAGTGCCAAATGGACATGGATTACAATTTGTTACCAGACAGGACTTGCCTATGCTGTATCCTTAGTTGTATACCAACTAGGTACATTCTTTACAGGTGGTGGTTTTGGCCTAGGGACAATAGTAGCCATTGGGTTAGTTGTTGGATGTCTTTATCTCATTGTAAGACCTATTAAAGAAAACAAATAAAAGGAGGATTGTGTATGGGAACACTGATTATTGGTATGGTTGTATTTGGGGCTTTTGGATTTGTAGCTTACAAAACTTATCAGGAGAAAAAGTCTGGTAAAGGTTGTGGCGGTGGTTGTACGGGATGTCGTCATGCCAATGGGTGCCATATACAAGACCCTCAAAATAAATAGTATTTTTAGAGCTGTTATACGCCTTGGAAGAGGTTGTATGGCAGCTTTTTGTTTTATTGGGAATATAGGCTGTGCACTAAGGCGGCGGTACTTCTATATACTGGAAGAAAGGTTGTTGAGAGGGGAGACGGTATGAAGTATTGTTATTTAGGGACACAAACACCTTATATTTTGGGTCCCGAGAGGTATATCAAGCCGCCACGGGGATATAAGCCAGTCTATATCAATCATTTGGGGAGGCATGGGGCAAGATATCTGACCAGTGAGGAGCCGCTTGAGGTGCTACTAGAGACTTTGGAGGATGCAGCGCAAAAAGGGCAATTAACTGTAGAGGGTTTCACGCTAAAACGACAAATAGAGGTATTAAAAGAGTTAGATAAAGGAGAATATGGGCTACTTACTTCAAGTGGGGTACAAATGGAGCAGGGAATTGCAAGACGTATGTACGCGCATTTTCCAGAGGTGTTTGGAAGAGAAGTGGAGGCTGTCTCTACTTATGTAGAGCGAACCAAGCAAAGTATGGATGCTTTTTTGGAGGAACTTGCACACTATACAAGTCCACAACAATTCGTGGCAACAAGTAATGGGAAAGTAGACCCTATCTTACGGTTTTTTGATCTCAATAAGGCTTATATCCACTATAAGAAAGAAGGGCGTTGGAGACAAGAGGTTTCGCAATATGCTAAGCGGACGGACCGTGCAAGATGCGTGATTACCCCCTTTTTTAGTGAAGGGTATATAAGGCAAATACAAGACCCACTAGGGGTAGCAACTGCTTTATACAAAATCTATACCAATCAATATGATACAGAACAAGGTGTGGCATTAGGCGAGTATTTTACACCATGCGATATGAAATATTTTTGGGAAAATAGTAATTTAGAGGCTTATTTGGAGAAAGGACCAAGTCAAGTAGGGCAGAATCTACCAACAGAGATCGCCTATCCTTTATTAGTAGATTTTTTGAGGACTTCTTGGGAGTCATTAAGTGAAGGCAATCGCTCGGCAAACCTTAGATTTGCTCATGCAGAGACTATTATCCCTTTTGCAAGCTTATTAGGGATCAAAGGAGCAGCTACCCAGACTAATAAGTGGTGCCAAGTGTCCTGCTTATGGAAGGACTATAAGGTAGCGCCTATGGCAGCGAATATACAATGGGTTTTCTATCAAAAAGAAGGATGTGATAAGGTGCTGGTCAAAGTGCTTTATAATGAGAGAGAAGTCCTATTACCTATAAAGTCCAACATCAAACCTTATTATAGATGGGCAGATGTGAGTCAGTTTTATACCCAAAAGTTAGAGGCAATGCCTATTGCTTGGGAACAACCTTTAGTAGAGCAGGTCAAAGATTTTGTCGTTTTGTGATAGGGGATTTAGTATAATAAGACAAAAAGAGTTGAATGAGGAAAGGGAAACTTAAGATGAAACCATATAAAATACTGGTTGTAGAAGATGATAACGATATTAATCAATTATTGACAGCACTCTTGGAACAAGAAGGCTACAAGGTACAGTCGGCCTATTCGGGGACAGAGGGGCTATTGTATGTGAAACAAGAGACTTGGGACCTGATATTGCTTGACTTGATGCTTCCGGGAAAAGCTGGAGAAGATGTGCTTATAGAAATGAGAAAGGTCTATCAAATGCCTATACTAATCATCTCAGCAAAAGAAGAGACTGGAATTAAAGTAGAACTTTTAAGGGCGGGGGCAGATGATTTTATCACCAAGCCTTTTGACATACAAGAAGTATTGGCGAGAGTAGAGGCCAATATCAGACGCTATAGACAGGGTCAAGATTCCCTAAGGGGCTTAGGGAATCAGCTTTGCTACCAAGAAATCACCCTAGATAAGGAGCATCATTCTGTGCGTGTAGGGGAATCACCTGTGGTGCTAACAGCGAGGGAGTTTGCCATTTTGGAACAGCTCATGCGCTATCCTAAAAAAGTTTTTTCCAAAAGCAATCTCTATGAGAGTGTATGGGGAGCAGACTATTTAGGTGAAGATAATACTTTGAACGTACATATTAGTAATATTAGAGGCAAATTAGCGAAGGGTGGTGCCAAGCAGGAATACATTCAAACGGTATGGGGGATAGGGTATAAATTAGAAACTTAAGGTTTTCTTAAGACTTTCTTAAAGATAGATTAGGGATTGGTGACTATACTAAAGTCTAAAGAAAGGAGGCATAACGGTTATGGAAACTTATGCTATTGAGACTGATGAGTTAACTAAGATTGATAAGCACAAAGAGGCCGTAGGGCGTGTTTGTATGCATGTGAAAAAAGGTGAAATTTATGGCCTTGTTGGACCTGTGGGTTCAGGTAAATCAACTTTGATTGGTATGATTATCGGGGTCATTGTGCCCACAGCAGGGAGTATTAGTTTTTTTGAAACAGTAGGAGATAAGGCGTCAAATCATGCAAGAAGTCGTATAGGGGTTGTGATGAAAAAGCCCTCGGATTACCCTAAGCTGACGGTGATGCAGAATATGGAGCTAGTACGGCTTCAAAAAGGCATTCCGGGTAAGCACTGTATCGTGGAGATGCTTGAACGGGTGGGGCTAAACGGCGAAGAAGCTACGTCAGTAGAGGCATTACCAAGAAGTATGCGCCAAAAACTAAGTTTTGCAATGGCCTTATTAGGACACCCAGAGATTCTTATTCTTGAGGAGCCATTTAATCAGATAGAAAAACAAGAAAGTGCATTATTAAAGGAATTTTTAGTGAAGCTTAAAGAAGAACAGGGTGTAACAGTCTTGATTTCAAGTCAGAGTCTAGGCGAAGTGTATCAATGGGTGGACTCTTACGGCATGATGCATCAAGGCCGATTGGTTAGGGAACTTACCAAAGAGCAATTAGAGGAAAAGTGCCAACGGAGTCTAGAACTACAAGTAGATAGTGTAGGGAAGTCGACTTGGGTATGTGAGAATGTACTACAAACAGGATGCTATAAAGTAGTAAATCAGAATACCATAAGGATTTATGAGTTTGTAGATCATCCAGTACATGTGGTACAAGCTATTGTGGCAGAGGGAGTTAAGCTGACACAGATTACCACAAGAGGCGATGCATTAGAGGATTATTATGAGGAGCTTATAGGAGGGGAGAGACATGCTTAATTTAATTCAGGCTAATCTGCATAGGGTAAGATGGAGTAAAACCTTTAGGAAATCGTGGATGGCATTGATGATAGTGTTTATACTGGTGTCCTTGATGATGGGAAATGGCAGCGGGAGTCTATCACTTGTCTCTATGGGGAATGAATACGGATATGTTTTCTCAGCACAGGCCGTACACGGCGAATATATACAGTTGTTACAGCCTGTACTTGGGTTTACAGGGGTACTGGTTGTGGTGATGCTCTGCATGGTGGGTGAAATCTGTATTACGCCTTACAAAACAGGTGGCCACCGCATGGCTGTAACCTGTGGTCATAGCCGCTCGCAAATATATCTCGCTAATCTTATAACCAGCTGGATTGTGATACTGGGACTAGGCTTAGGTATTATGGGTATAGCCGCCTTGGTATGGGGATTATTATTCTCGGCAAAAGGTATACTTACAATAGACCAGGTCAACCAAGTACTAGGGATTATAGGGGTATGGTGCTTATTAATCAGCACATTGACAAGTAGTTGGGTAGTGTTTGCAACATGGGCCAAAGAGAAGTTTATAGTCATTGGATTAGGTGTGTTACTTTATAGTATTTGTATCATGCCGTTGGTCATGATGTTTGAAGAGACATGGGTAATGAATGGGAGTCCAATCTTAATTTTGATGGGGTTATGTGGCAATCCTCTAGAGGGGCACAATCTGATACAATATATAGTAAGTAGTCTAAGCATTTTGTCAGTGACAACATTGATAGGATGTTATATGAGCAAAAAGGAAGATATCTGATAGAACAAGAATGTGTATAGAATAGGAGGGGTGTATATGGGAATAGAAGGGTTACTGCTAGGGATTATAGTATTATTACTTGTATGGCAAGGTTTACTCAGACAACAACTTAAGTCTGTGACGAAGCAGCTTGCTCAGTATAGACAGGGAAAAGGGAGCACCAGCATTAAGATGATGCTAATAGGGAGAGAGTTAGAAACATTGACACAAGCTATTAACGAGCACCTTACCTATGCAGAGCATCTCAAAAGTAGTCAGCGCAAGAGTCAACTTGAGATACGCCGCATGATTGCAAGTATCGCCCATGACCTTCGTACACCCCTCACTTCGATTATTGGTTATTTACAAGTACTTAGAGAACACGAAATGACGCCAGAGCGAAGAATGGATTATCTTGAAACAACTTATAGGAGGGCAAAAGACCTAGAGGCAATGTTAGGAGACTTCTTTGCCCTATCTGTCATTGAATCACCCGAATACCAGATGAGTTTTGAAAAAATCAATATAGGCAATCTGCTTTGTGATGTATTAGCGGAGTATTATGATCGTTTTCAGCAAAAGGGGCTGGCACCTTGCTTACAGATTCCAGATAGAGAAGTTTATGTGATAGGGGACAGACCAGCTATACGAAGGGTATTGGAAAATTTAGTAACCAATATGATAAGACATACAACAGGGATAGTGGGCGTGACGTTAGAAGACTCAGGGGAAGAAGTCACGCTCCGCTTTTTTAATGCATGTGCAACCATGAAGAAAGAGGAGACTGAGAAGCTCTTTGACCGTTTTTATACCCGGGATGAATCACGAGGCTTAGGGGGCGGTAGTACTGGGCTAGGATTGGCAATTGTGAAAGAATTAATGGAGCGAATGGGGGCAGAGGTGCATAGTGAGGTGATAGCGGATAGGCTTTACATGATTTGTAAGTGGTCAAATAATCTTTGTTAATATATTGACTAACATGCAAAAATAATATAATATACATTCTTGTGTAATTTATATTATTTTTTGAAAGGATGTTGATAAATGAACAGAAGATTAAAGTTAACTGCACTAGTGATGGGGTGTGCGTTATTGGTAAATAGTGTATTACCAATGCAAACAATCGGACAGGAGCATGTGACAATTGAGCGTGCGCAAAAGGCGTATCTTGAGAAAGTTGATGTAAACTATGGGTATGAGCTGGCTAAGAGGCTAGAGACATACAAGAGTAATGAAACATTAGGTTACAGAACAGCGGGGTCAGAGGCAGAACTTCAAACTGGTGAGATGCTTTATGAGGAAATGAAAAAAATAGGTTTACAAGATGTGTCCAAAGATGAATTTACTCTTGATACATGGACGTTTGAAAAGGCAACCTTATCATTCCAAGACCAAAAAGGAACAAGCTATGTCTTTGATTTAGGAGGATACCAAACTCAGTTTGACACCGAGGGAGAAAAACAATTTGAACTGGTGTATGCAGGGAGAGGTACTGCTGAAGATTTAGAAGATATAGATGTTACAGGCAAACTTGTGATGGTTGACCTTAACCAAAGAGATGAGTGGTGGATAAACTATCCTACGTATCAAGCTCATATAAAAGGCGCGGCGGCAGTTATTGCGGTGCAAGATGGTGGCTATGGTGAAATAAGTGAGGATGCACTCAATGCCCAAGATATTTGTGGGCCAGCAGATGCACCAGCATTTTCTATGTCACAGACAGATGCAAAAGTCTTAAAACAAGCTTTAAAAAACGAAAAAGATGGTAGCCTTACAGTGACTTTTGATGCGAAGTCAGAAGTGGGATTTGATGGTAAGAGCTACAATATCGTAGGGAAAATTCCAGGGAAAGATCCGGAATCTATGATTTTACTCTCTGCACACTATGATTCTTATTTCGCAGGATTCCAGGATGATAATGCAGCAATTGGGCTGATGATGGGAATTGCAAAAGCTGTCCTAGACAGTGGCTACCAACCAGAGAAAACATTGGTATTTTGTGCTATGGCGGCAGAGGAGTGGGGTGTATCTAATACACGCTATGACTGGTCTACAGGCGCATACAACCAAATCTTTAGAGTAAGACCTGAGTGGGTTGGTAAAGTAGTGGCCAATATTAATTTTGAGCTTCCAGCCTATGCCCATGGTGAGACAGATGATATTCGTAGCGTTTACGAATATAAGACGTTTTTGGAGGAAGTTATTACAAATGTACCAGAAGTAGAGGGTGCTTACAAAGAGGGGATTCGTGTTATAGCACCAATCCAATCTTGGTCGGATGATTTTTCGATGGCAATTGCAGGGGTGCCATCTATGCGTAATGATTTTAGTGGTACGTTTATGGAAGAACGCTACCATTCGCAGTTTGATGATGTGAATACATATGATGAAGCGAGCTTTTTGTTTCACCACAACTTATATGGTATGCTGCTTATGGCGTATGACCGTGTGGCAGTAGCACCTCTTGACTTTACCGTGAGGCTAGAGGCAATGAAAGAAAGTCTTAATCAAGAACTGCTTAAGCAGCAAAATATCCAAGCAGGGGGATTGGTTAAGGCTATTGATGAGGCAGTACAATCAGCACAAGCAGTATCAGGAAAAGTACAGCAAATCAATGATGCATATGATAAGGCTCTTGAGATGGGGGATATGCAATTAGCAGGAGAGATTTATCAAGAATCACGTGAATTAAACAGTCAATTACTCAGCGTATTTAAATATGCTGAAGATCATTTTGTGAGGCTCACATGGGAAGATGAATCCATATTCCCTCATGAAAGTGCCCAAAACAATTTAGGAAACATTCTTTTAGCTGTTGAAGCGCTAGAGGAGGGAGATGTTGTCACAGCACTTGATGAGTATGTGATAGGTGTGGATAATAACTGGTATGCTTATGCTTTTGATCAAGAGGTATTTGAGTACTTCACCAATTATGTACTCAATCAACCAGCGGATCGCTTGATGTGGGGTGCAGGACGTGTTATGGGGCATGAGAATCTTTTTGGTGTGGTCAAATCACTACTCTCAAAGTATGAGGCAGTTGATGCAGATTTAACAGAAGAAATAAACGCACTTCAAGTTGCAAAGCAAAACCAAAGAGGACAATTACAAAAAGCGATTATTGAAGAAACCAATAGAGTTAAAGAAATGAATCAAGTTCTTCAAATACTAGTAAAATAAATAGGTTTAAGAGGGGTGTTAGCGTAATTAACCGACCAGGTTAGTTGTGACAACACCCCTCTTTTCTATCTTATAGGAAATGACTACTTGGAAGTATTTCACTACTGCGGCAACCCATGCGTGCACGAAGGTCACTTTTGTCCCCTTTGAAATTCAAAGGCAGAGAAATAATCCGAACGAAAATGTATTTTGCATATTATATAAAATTTAAAAATAAAAAAGGAGTACAGGGATTAAGGACAAATAAAATATGAAAATGCTTGTAAAATAAAAGGTTTTAGAATTCTTGAATTAAAAATTCAGTCTAAAAAAGATATTTCAATAACCGAATAATAAAGTAAAATTAAAAATAAATGTTTACAAGTATAAAGTTGTATGATAGTATGTAGACAAATAGGTAATACCTATTACTTTTCGGAAAAATGTGGAGGATTAGAATATGGCTTATAAAGATCATTTATATTATTTACAAAGATGTGTAGAAGTTTCACAAATGGCAAGAGATACAGGTAACATGCCTTTTGGATGTATCCTTGTTGATCAAGACGGCGAAATTCTTATGGAACAAATGAATATTGAGGGAACAGAGTACAAATGTACTGGTCATGCAGAAACACAACTTATTGAAAAAGCTTCTATGAAATATTCAAAAGAATTCTTATGGACTTGTACGCTTTATTCAACAGCAGAACCTTGTGCAATGTGTACGGGAGCAATGTACTGGGCAAACCTTGGACGTATCGTATATGGTATGACAGAAAAAGGATTACTTGAGATTACAGGTAGTGATCCAAAAAATCCAACATTTGACTTGCCATGTCGTGAAGTACTTGCAAGAGGACAAAAAGACATTGAAGTATTAGGACCATTCCCAGAAATCGTAGAGGCAGTAGCGGCAGTACACAAAGATTTTTGGAATAAATAATCGCCAATCATAAAGGGTTAAAGACAGGGGGAAGACAAGTGGCAGAGCAAGTGAAAAGTCAAGCAGTTGACACGGATTATGAATTTACAGCAGTACCACAGGAACAAAGAAAAAGTTATATGAGTCTTACAATTGTTTGGACGGGATATGTATTTGTAATCACTAGTATGATGACTGGTGGGGGTCTTGCAATGGGACTTAATTTTGAGCAGATTCTCATGGTCTCTCTATTAGGAAATCTTTTCTTAGGGATTATTGCAACACTGGTAAGTATGATATCTAGTAAAAATGGTTTAACATTTGCCCTGATTACCAAGTATAGTTTTGGGACAAATGGTTCACGTATCGCATCTTTCTTTGTACCAGCGGTTAATTTAGGTTGGTATATTATTCAGGCAGCAACTTACGGACATTTCATTGCTCTGATCTTTAAATTTGGGGCATTTGGAGAAAGTATTTGTATGGTACTTAGTGCGATTGTAATGGGGATTTTTGCTTTTAGAGGTATCAAAGCGATTACAGTTTTAGGCTATGTATCTATTCCGGCTATTATCTTCTTATCAATCGCTACTTCTATCCGTGCAGTAGGTATTGCAGGTGGGATGGAAAACATCTGGGCATATGAACCAACAGCACCAATGGCAATTAGTTCAGGAATTACAGCTGTTATTGGAACATGGGTATTATCTACGTCAACATGTATAGCAGATATTATGCGTTATGCAAAAACAACTAAAGAAGCAGTCATGAGTGCGTTAACAGGCCTTCTTTTAGGGAATACAATGATGATTGTATGTGGTGCATTAGCAACCATTGCACTTAATAACAGTGATCTAACAGAAGTATTATTATCAATGGGGTTACTTATTCCATCGATTATTCTTATGACTACTAATATTTTTACAACAAATGCAGCAAATCTTTATTCAAATTCACTTAATTTAGCTAATTCATTTAATGTAGGTCGTAAAAAAATGATTGTTATTGTTATTGCAATTGCAGCAGTAGCAACACTTACAAGACCATACCAAATTGGCGCATTATTTGGGTTCTTAGATGCACTTGGTAATATTGTACCACCACTTGCGGGGATTATTATTGCAGACTACTTCATTGTGCATAAAGGAGCTTTTGAGTCACTTGCTAAAGTGAAGTTCGAAAAATGGAATTTACCAGCCTTTATCACATGGGCTATAGCACTTGTACTATCTTATGTGATGCCAATAGGCCTTCCAGCTTTAACAAGTCTTATTTCATCAATTATTATTTTCCCATTACTCACAGCAGTAATGAATAAATCAGTGAATAGCGATGTAAGGGGAGTTGAATATGAATAAATATCAGGTATGTGCATTTTTAGGGATTGCAATGATGGGGGTAAGTTCTTTTGCAGCTTGTCTTGCAGAGGTTTCAAGTATTATTACACTTGGGAATATTGGGATTATAGCAAGTATAGGCGTAATGGCCTACGGATTTACGTATTGGCAACCATAGGCATCAAAATAAGCACCTCGAAAGGGGTGCTTATTTTGTATTGTAGATTATTCGCGTTTTGATAAGTGTTTGGAGATGAGTTTTGCAAGGGTGGGGAGATTAGGCTATAATAGAGAAAACGTGAACAAAAAATAATGAGGGGGATTCATATGGTACCGAACAAGCTCCAACGGGTAGACTTAAAAACACAAGTCAAAAATGAAGTCATTAAATATATTAAAGGTATGGATTTGAAAGAAAATAATAAATTGCCACGAGAAGAACAACTTTGTGAGATGATGGGTGTGAGTCGTATTACCCTTCGGGCCGTGCTCAATGAACTCGCAACAGATGGGGTTATCTTTAGGAAGCAGGGAAAAGGAACATTTGTGAATATAGAGTCTATGGATATCAAGGTAAACTTTAATCCAGTCATGCATTTTTGTGATATGATTCGTAAGAGTGGCTTTACACCTAGTACCAGATTGGCTGAGAGTTATGTGGAGGAAGTGAGTGAAGAGATTGCTCAGGAGTTAGGGCTTGAAGCTGGAACAAAGATTAATGTGTGTAAGAAATTGTTCTTTGCAGATGACAGATTATGCGCTTGCTGTATTGACTATGTTGACTTAACACATATTCCTATAGAGTCTTTAGAAGACATGGAGATATACAGAGATTCTATCTTTAATTTTCTCTATCAAAAAGCAGGGATTAAGATTATGTGGGATAGAGTTCAGATTGATGTGGTGCAAGGCGCAGATGTTTTAGAATTAAGTGAGCTCATTGCTCAGGGAGAATGCACAAACAAGCCATACCTCTTGTTAAAAGGGGTCAATTATGATTCAGAAGATAGACCTATGATTTATGCGATGGAGTATATTGATACAGAGATTATTAAGTTTAACCAAATTCGTAGAAGAAATATAGACTATATTTAAAAAACAGATGAGCACAGGATGGGTTTTTCTTATCTTGTGCATTTTTATGCTTGAGTGGCTTGTGGTACTTAAAGAAAAAATAGAAGATACTTTTAGGTTGTTGATAATAGGGGAGAGATCTTTAAAAGAAGAGTTAGAACAAAGCGGAGCTGATTTGCAGTTAGAGGACAATATAAGATTTGTAGGGAATGTGCCTAATAATGTTATGAGTGATTATTATAGAGCATGTGAGGTTTTCGTTTTTGCATCACGATCGGAAACACAGGGCATCGTATTATTAGAAGCTATGGTAGAGAGAAATCCTATTGTAGTATTTAAGGCCAGTGGTGTGGTTGATGTGGTAGCCTTACTCAAGCAGATGCTTTTTGAGATAGAAGAGACTAGTCATGAAAAGAAGCTCACAGTAGTAGTGTGAGCTCCTTTTGGTAGAGGAAGGTATAGTATTATTGATTAAGAAGTGCATTGACTTCATCTTCCATTTGCTTAAGTGTTGCATCAACATCGGCGCTGGTATACATGATTGTTTGGAATCCGTTGTCTACAACATCAGCAATAGGGCCAAAGTTTTCTACAGGAAGTGTAAAGTCTGTAGCATAAGATAGTGTTCCTAAAGAAGCAATTTTTGCAGCAGCTTCGATTGTACCATCATCTTGTTTGAAGAATTCATCATTTAAACTCTCTTTAGAAGATGGAAGAATAGAAGCATTTTTACAGAATTCAAGTTGGTTAGCAGCGTTTGTGATAAATGCTGCAAAATCAACAGATTGTTCAATAGAGTCACTAGCAGAAGGAACGGTTAAAGTCTGTGTAAACGTATAAACACGGTTGTTAGGGCCGGCTGGAGCAGGGAATACAACTGTATTATCATAAACATCAGGAGCAGCATCCTTGAATTTGGAGATGAAAGGCGTTCCTTGCATAATCATTGCTAAACTATTTGCAGCATAGAGCTGAGAAAGAATTTCAAAGTCTGTTTTTTCTTGTGGTAGATAGCCATCAGCCATTAGCCCTTTGATTTCATTGATCAGATCTCTTGTTTCTTGGTTATTAAAAGCAGCAGCTGTGTGGTCTTCTGTTAAAATAGGGATGTTACGTTCTTCTAAAGTACGGATACCTAAAGTAAAATAAGTCCCTGTTTTTCCTGTTTTTTCATTGATTTGTTTAGACCATTCAAAAAGCTCAGCTTCGGTTTTTGGATATGTAGTAGGATCAAGACCAGCAGCTTCGATAAGTGACTTGTTCATGAATAGAACAGGTGCATTGGTATACCAAGGAAGAGCCCATGTGCCTTTAGCCGTTTGAGCAACTTCGTACATCCCCTCGAAGTATACATTTTTTTGTTCTGGCGTGAGATAATCATCAAAATTAATAAGCGCGCCTTTTGTAGACATTGTAGATGCAATGAGTGAATTCACATTAACAACATCAGGAGCATTTCCGGATGCAATAGAAGCAAGGAGCTTGCTTTGTAGGCTATCGCCAGGAAGGTCTACCCAGTTGATTGTAACATGTGGGTTCATTGCTTCGTATTCCTTGAACATGCCTAAGAAATAGTCATCAAAAGTTGGTCTTAAAGAGATTGTCCAAAAATCGATGGTAATAGGTTCTTGTGTAGTTGGTGTTTCTACAGAAGATACATCTTTGTTGCTTGTTGTTGCTGTTTTTGGTGAACACCCCACAAAACTACTTGATAATACGCAAACCCCCAGTGATACAGTTAATAATTTTTGCCAAAATTTTCTCATTTCTAGTCCCCTCTCGTTATAAAGAATGTCTTACTTATATGGAAAAAATATATAAATAAGATATATACAGTTAAATTGTAGCATTTTTTAGTTAAAATGTATATAAAAGAAATTATTTTAGTTTATTATAATTTTATATTTTAGTTTATACAAAATATAAAAGACCATTGAGAAAATTAAATCTCTCAAATGGTCTTTTTCTAAATATTATTGTTTAAGAAGTGCATTCACTTCATCTTCCATTTGTTTAAGCGTTGCATCGACATCAGCATCTGTATACATAATAGATTCAAAACCTTTGTCAATGAGTTCAGAGATAGGTCCGAAGTTATCTACAGGAAGTGTAAAGTCTGTAGCATAAGCTAGAGTACCTACAGAAGCCATTTTTGCAGCAGATTCGATTGTACCATCATTTTGTTTGAAGAACTCATCTTCAACACTTGCTTTAGATGATGGAAGGATGGCAGCATTTTTACAGAATTCAAGTTGATTTGTTGCGTTAGTGATAAATGCTGCAAAATCAACAGATTGTTCAATTGTATCACTAGAAGCAGGAACAGCTAAAGTTTGTGTGAAAGTGAATACGCTATTATTAGGACTGGTTGGTGCAGGGTATACAAGAGTATTTGCATAAACATCAGGAGCAGCATCTTTGAATTTAGTGATGAAAGAAGTTCCTTCTGTAATCATTGCTAAGTTGTTAGATGCATAAAGTTGAGAGAGAATCTCGAAGTCTGTTTTTTGTTTTGGAATATAGCCATTAGCCATAAGCTCTTTGATTTCGTTGATCAGATCTCTTGTTGCTTGATTGTTGAAAGCAGCAGCAGTATTATCTTCATTTAAAATTGTGATATTACGCTCTGATAAAGTACGAATACCTAGAGTGTAGAATGTACCAGTTTTTCCTGTTTTTTCACTAATTTGTTTAGACCACTCAAAAAGTTCAGCTTCAGTTTTTGGATATGTAGTTGGGTCAAGACCTGCTTGTTCAACAATAGATTTGTTCATGAAAAGAACAGGTGCATTGGTATACCATGGAAGAGCCCAAGTTCCTTTTGGTGTTTGTGTCACACGGTACATCCCATCAAAATAAACATCTTTTTGTTCTTGAGTTAAATAATCATCCATATTTACAAGTGCGCCTTTTGAAGACATTGTAGAAGCCATGATTGAGTTAATGTTAACAACGTCTGGTGCATTGCCAGATGAAATTGAAGCTAAAAGTTTGTTTTGGATTGCATCTCCAGGAAGGTCAACCCAGTTAATTTTAACATTTGGGTTCATTGACTCATACTCTTTAAACATACCTAGGAAGTAGTCGTCGAAAGTTGGTCTTAAAGAAATTGTCCAAAAGTCAATTGTTACAGGTCCAGAAGTAGCAGTTTTGTCAGTAGTTGGTTTATCAGATGTTTTAGGTGCACAACCTGCAAACACACCTGATAGTAAGCAAACACCAAGTGATACGGTTAAAATTTTCTTCCATAATTTTTTCATTTTTAATCCCCTTTCAGTCTTTAAATATTAAAATTATATGATTGAGCTTACAGTGTAAGCGAATCACCCCTTGAGAGCACCTGACATCCCATCAATAAATTGATTTTGGCAGATGATGAAAATGAGAATAATCGGAATAACCGATAAAGTTGTTCCAGCAGCAATCCACCCAAAATTGTAGGAGAACTGTCCGTTAAGGAGTGTGAGTGCAGCGGATAGGGGGTATTTGGAAGAGTCATCAAAAATGATAATAGGCCATAAGAAGTCATTCCAAAATCCCATAAATTGAAATAGTCCAATAACAGCAATAGTAGGTTTAACCATTGGTAAAATCAGTTGGAGCCAAATGCGAAATTCACCAGCACCATCAATACGCCCAGATTCACGAATATCCATTGGTACGGAAAGATAAGCTTGCCGCATCAAGAAAACATTCATCACAGTAACGGCGGAAGGAAGAACAACACCCATATAAGTATTGAGTAGCCCCATGTTAAGGATTGTAAGGTAATTTACAATCATGCCTGCTGCTGCTGGAATAATCATTGTACCAATTAAAATGTAGAAAATGGTGTCACGACCTTTGAAGCGGTAAGTTGCTAGTGGGTAGGCGGTCAATGTAGAGAAAAATATATTTAAGAATACACCAAATCCTGTAATGATAATTGTATTCATAAGATACTTCGGAATAGATAAAAACTGCCAAACTTCTATGTAGTTTTTAAAATCAATATGTGATGGAATGAGCTTAGGTGGAAAAGTAAAGATATTTTCACCAGGCATTAAGGATGTACTAAATAACCATAAAAATGGACCACATGTTACGATTGTAAAGAAGATAAGAACAAGATAGAGTAATGTTTTTTGAATCAAATTTTTTGTTTTTTTAGTCACCATAAGGGTTCATACCTCCTTTGGCATTGAGTTTGAATGTGATAATACTCAGGATAAGGACAACTACACTCAGGATAAGACCACCTGCTGCGGCATAACCGAATTCGAAGTATTCAAACCCTCTTTTATAGATAAAATAACTAGCTGTCATGGTGGTGACACCAGGGCCACCTTTTGTGAGGACAAATACCTCATCAAAGACCTTGATAGCTGACATTAGTGAGAGTACTGAACAATAGAGTATGTAAGGTTTGAGCATTGGAAGCGTAATGCGGGTGATTTGTTGCCACTTATTAGCCCCATCTACAAGAGAAGCTTCTTGTATTTCTTGTGGAACAGATTGGAGTCCCGCTAGATAGATAACCATATAGTACCCAATACCTTTCCAAATGGTGATAAACATTAAGGTATAAAGTGCTGTAGAGCCGTTGGTAAGCCAAGAAACTTTTTGATCAATAATACCAAGGTTTATTAAAATATAGTTAATTAGACCGTCTTGTGACAAAAGCCAACTCCACATAATAGAGACAGCTACCATAGATGTTACAACGGGGATATAATAAGCAACCCTAAAAAATTTAATGCCTTTTATTTTAGAATTCAACAAAATGGCTACTAGTAATGCTAAACATTGAATAATAGGCACTGTGATAATATATTTCAGTGAATTAATCATGGAGACGGTAAATTGCGGATCTTTTAAGATACGCCTAAAGTTATCGAATCCTACAAATTGTGTTTCTTGTATAACGGAGTAATTAGTAAAAGCTAGTGGCACACTGTAAATAATGGGATAACACACAAAGATGCAAAGAAGAATCAAACCAGGTAACAAAAAACACCATGCTTTAAATGCTTCTTTTTGAAAGAATTTATTGTGCAAAGTATCTCCTCCTTCTTAAGATTTATAAAAATAGTATAAAAAATACTGAATTTATAAAACAAATTATAACATTACTTATAAAAAAAGTATATAAAAATTTCTAAATATAATAAAATATATAAAAAATACTAGGTTAATGAGTAGATAACCTAGTATTTTTTATATTTATAAGATTACTCTAAATCTAGTGCATCTATTTTGTTAGACATACTTACCATTTCTTCTTTGAACAGATTACTAACGAAGTAGATGCTTAGTGTAGCCATGATAAATCCTGGAAGGATTTCATAAATATAGAACACCCATACATTAGGGAAGATAAGCTGAAGGCTAGGCCAAACTAGTGTTACAATACCTCCCATAATCATACCAGCTATAGCGCCTTGTTTTGTCATCTTTTTCCAGAAGAGAGAAAGAAGTATAACAGGACCGAATGAGGCCCCAAATCCTGCCCATGCCCATGATACGAGGCCTAGTACAGAGTTATCTGGCTTAAGGGCTATAAAAGCTGCAATACAGGCAACGATTAAAACAGTAATACGGCCAACCCATACTAATTCCTTGTCAGATGCAGTCTTCTTGAAAATACCTCGGTATAAATCTTCAGAAACAGCTGAAGCTGTTACAAGAAGTTGTGAATCTGCAGTACTCATAATAGCTGCAAGAATAGCAGAGAGTAAAATACCTGATAAGAACACAGGAACATAGCGGTCTACTAAGAAGATAAAGATATTTTCTGATTGGCTAGATTCGAGGCCAGGGAATGCTACGTTTCCAATAATACCTAGGCATGTTGCGCCAATAAGGGAGAAGATTACCCATACAATAGCAATTTGTCTTGAACGTTTGATTTCTTCAGGGTCACGAATGGCCATAAAGCGTGTCAAAATATGAGGTTGTCCGAAGTATCCTAGTCCCCAAGCAAGAGATGAGATAATGCCTACAAGTGCCATAGTCATGTTTTGGGGACCATTAGCAGGTGCTAAGTAAGGGATGTGGAACGCATTAAAGAGAACAGGATCTAATTGACCAGTCAGTGCGCCTAAGCCACCAATTTCAAAAAGAACAATACAAGGGAGGATTAAAATTGTTACAAACATAATCAGTCCCTGTATAAGGTCTGTCCAACAGACAGCCATAAAACCACCTAAAAATGTATAACCAACTACAACCAGTGATCCAATAAGGACAGCTGTCTGATAATTTAGTCCGAATACACTGCTAAAGAGTTTACCACCAGCCACAAAGCCAGAAGCGGTATAAAGAGAGAAGAAAACAAGGATAAAAATAGAAGATGCAATCTTAAGGACCTTAGAACGATCTTCAAATCTGTTTTCGAGGTAAGAAGATAAGGTGATAGAGTCCCCTAGTTTTTCTGTAGAAATGCGTAGACGTTTTGCAACAATACGCCAGTTAAGATAGGTTCCTATAGCAAGGCCTAATGCCATCCAGAGGGAACCAGAAAGTCCCATAATATAAGCGGCACCAGGTAACCCCATAAGTAACCAACCGCTCATATCAGAAGCTTGGGCACTAAGAGAGGTTACCCATTTACCAAGACCACGACCACCTAAAACATAGTCTGATAAATTATTTGTCTTTTTGTAGAAAAAACCACCGATAGCAATCATGAGGCCTATGTATAGAATAAATGTAATGAGGATAATAAGTTGCTTTTCCATATATAATCTCCTTTGAATTAGATTTTTATTCTGAACATATTATATAATAATTCTTTTGACATTTCAATTTGCTAAAGTAAGAAAGTGAAAAAAGTTAACATAAAAAGATTGACAAAAAATAGTCAATATGGTATATTGTGGTTATAAATAAACGACATCATGAGTGAGGAAAACATAATGAGTAAAAAACTTTTAAGAATGTTAGTGGTATTAGCAGTAGTAACAACTACATTATTTACAGTAGCTTGTAGCAACCAAGGTGAAGGTGCTGAAAAAATAGACCAAGTAGCAGACCAAGGTAGCGAGGCACAAACAGATGCGGATACAGCGGCTTCAGCAGCTGAGTATACTATGACAGAGCTTGAATGGAGTGCACAGCCACAACTAGGACTTATCAAAGGTGATTATTATAAGCAAGAAGAGCTTTTTAGACAAGGGCATTTAGGAATATTAGAAGTTGTTAAAAATGGTGAAGAAATTGTCAAAGTTGAGTTCAATGAAAACACAAGACCTAACTATTACAACCGCTTCTATCAAGATGTACCAAAACGTCTTTCGGAATATAACTTCTCAATGGGAGAGAAAAAAGGTGCAGCATGGATTCAAAGTGTTGTGGCAGTGGAAGCGCAGATGCTAGAGGAACAGCGTATTACAGGTGAGTTTGATGTGGTATCAGGTGCATCAAATAGTATTTACCAAGCGATGCTGCCACTTGCAGAAAAAGTAGCACCAAGATTAGAGACTTCTTCAAATCAGAAGTTCTATGGTATAGCAGAAGAATTAGGTGGGGGGCTTACAGGTCAGCTTAAAGTAGTGGTAGAAGACGGCAAGATTATTTCATGCCGCTATGATGAGATTTTTGCAGACCATCCAGACCAAATTGAAGATCCTGCACTTAAACAGTTCTACAGACAATCAAAATATGAGAGTGTTATCTATGATGAGCCATCTCGTATAGGATTCAATATCCAAATGGATGAATTAAATGCAAAAGTTGTAGAAACACAAGACTTATTAGATTTAACAGGATTACCAGCTATTGAAGATACAGGGGATTATGGTAAATCAGGTTACACAACACGTAATACAGCATGGGATAACTATTTAAGACTTGCTGAGAAAGTTTTAGCAGAGATGAAAGCAGATGGCATATTATAAATAATAGAGAAAAAAACAGCATCAGATAAAATCTGATGCTGTTTTTTTGTTCCTCAATACGAAAGGAAATCTTTATACAATCTTTATACGTAATTAAAAAAAATAACACAAATATAATAAGTATAGTGCTAATATGGCGGTTATAAGAAGTAGGGAGGGATAGCAGTGTTGGATTTAGTAGTGGTGGGGGTCTTAGGTGTAAGTTTTATAGGACTTAAGTTATTTGTGAGCTGGTGTAATAAGGAGATTGGTCAATAAAGATTATAGGGAGGGGCAAGATGATTATCTTAGGGATTTTAATTGTAGGGTTGGGTGTATATTTGTTTTATGCGCTCATTCATCCAGAAAAATTTTAGTGTAAAGGGGTAAAGGATAATGGGGCAAATACTGTGTGTGTTGTTTATATTTATGGTGTTACTCTTACCAATGGGAGAATATGTGTATCGCGTTGCAACGCAGAAAAAGACCTTTATGGATCCTATATGTGACAAGATAGATGGTTTGATTTATAGAATTTGTGGCATTAAAAAAGACGGAATGTCTTTTAAACACTATATAACGAGTTTGATTTTGACAAATGGGGTCATGGTTTTAGCAGCATATATTTTATTAAGACTACAAGGGATCCTATTTTTAAATCCTAATAAGGTAAGTAATATGGAACCGGGGTTAGCCTTTAATACGGTTATTAGTTTTATGACGAATACCAATTTGCAGCATTATGCAGGGGAGAGCATGCTCTCTTATTGGAGTCAGATGGTTGTGATTATTTTTATGATGTTTATGGCTGCAGCTACAGGATATTCTGTTTGTATTGCATTTATAAGAGGATTAGTAGGCGAGGATAAAACACTTGGGAATTTTTATGTAGACATGGTAAGAGTGAGTACGCGTATACTATTGCCTTTATCTATTTTACTAAGTTTGTTCTTGGTTTCACAAGGGGTGCCGCAAACAATAGAACCACATATAGTCGTAAAAACTATAGAAGGAGGAACACAAAATCTTACAGTGGGGCCTATTGCAGCATTAGAATCTATTAAGCATTTAGGGACAAATGGGGGTGGGTTTTTAAGTGCTAATTCAGCATCACCTTTTGAGAATCCTACAGTACTGACCAATATAATAGAGATACTATCTATGATGTTATTACCAGCTTCTATGGTTATTGTTTTTGGAAAGATGGTCGCGGAGAAAAGGAAAGTAAAATCACATAAAAAAAGAAAGTTCATAGAAGCTGAGGGTAGGACCTTATTTATTGCTATGGCACTATTGTTTGTGGTAGGACTATGGATTTGTTTTGCTTCTGAAAAGGCAGGGAACCCATTGCTACAACAGGCGGGACTTAGTCAACAGACGGGAAGTATGGAAGGAAAAGAAATGCGGTTTGGTATTGCACAGTCATCACTGTTTACAACAGTTACAACGGCATTTACCACAGGTAGTGTTAATAATATGCATGATACATTAACACCGCTAGGTGGTGCAGTTGCACTTATGAATATGATGCTTAATGTGGTGTTTGGGGGAAAAGGCGTGGGGATGATGAATATGGTGATTTATGCCATACTAACAGTCTTTATTTGTGGCCTTATGATTGGAAGAACCCCAGAGTATTTAGGGAAAAAGATAGATAGTAAAGAAATGAAGTTAACAGCCTTATGTATCATTATACATCCACTACTTATATTAGGATTTACAGCAGTGGCTTTAAGTGTGCAGCAAGGACTCGGTGGGATTAGTAATCCAGGATTTCACGGGTTAAGTCAAGTATTATATGAGTATACCTCTTCAGCTGCTAATAATGGTTCAGGATTTGAGGGACTCAAAGATAATACGTTGTTTTGGAATATGACAACAGGGTTAGCAATGTTTTGTGGACGCTATATTGTTATGATTATGCAGCTAGCCATTGCGAGCTCGCTTATGATGAAACAACGTGTCAATGAATCATCAGGGACACTTAAAACAACCACGACAACATTTACTGTTGCGCTTATTGTAGTTGTACTTATTTTTGCAGCTTTGACCTTTTTCCCAGTTATGACACTAGGGCCAATTGCTGAACATTTGACTTTGTGGCATTAGGAGGAGAGAATCATGGATAAAAAAATAGTAAGAGAAGCGCTTAAAAGTTCATTCTTAAAATTAGATCCTAGGGTAATGGCTAGAAATCCTGTGATGTTTATTGTTGAGGTTGGCTTTTTGGTAACATTGATTTTGGCCATATTTCCTAATGTTTTTGGAAAAGTGGGTGGGGAGTTAAGGTTTTATAATATTTTAGTAACAATAATCTTATTTGTTACTGTTATGTTTGCTAATTTGGCTGAGTCTGTTGCAGAAGGAAGAGGGAAGGCTCAGGCTGAAACGTTGAAAAAGACCCAAAAAGATACAAAAGCTAGGGTAATAAGTTCTGATGGAACAGAGCACATTGTTAATGCATGTGAGCTCAAAAAAGGAGATATTGTAAGAGTTAGTATGGGCGAGCTTATTCCTAATGATGGTGAAGTCATTGAGGGGGTTGCTTCTGTGGATGAGTCAGCTATTACGGGGGAGTCAGCACCTGTTGTCAAAGAAAGTGGTGGGGATTTTGCATCAGTAACGGGTGGTACAACGGTTGTGAGTGACTGGCTTAAGATAGAGATTACCTCTATGCCAGGAGAGTCTTTTTTGGATAAGATGATAGCCATGGTAGAAGGGGCTTCTCGTAAAAAGACACCTAATGAAATTGCACTTAATACACTTTTGGTGAGTTTGACGCTGATTTTTTTGATTGTTATTGTAAGTTTATATCCTATTGCATTGTATAGTGGGGTGCAAATACCTATCTCTACGCTGATTGCATTAACGGTGTGTTTGATTCCAACTACAATAGGAGGGTTACTTTCAGCTATTGGGATAGCGGGGATGGATAGGGTAACACGTTTTAATGTCATTGCCTTATCAGGTAAGGCGGTAGAGGCGTGTGGTGATGTAGATGTGATGATATTAGATAAAACAGGGACGATTACTTATGGGAATAGGCTTGCAGCAGATTTTATTCCAGTGAAGAATATCGATAAGAAAGACTTGATTTATTACGCTGTCGTTAGCTCGGCAAAAGATGATACACCAGAAGGGAAATCCATTTTTAAGCTTGCAGCTCAGTTAGTTACAACTGTTGATTTGAGCCAAGTGGAGACGTCTGAGTTTATTGAATTTACAGCCCAAACACGTATGAGTGGGATTGACTTATCAGGGGGAATTGCTGTGCGAAAAGGAGCAGCAGATGCTATCAAAAAATATGTGGTAGAACAAGGTGGAAGCATACCAGAGGACTTGATGGTGCATGTAGATGAAGTGTCACGGCTAGGAGGTACGCCACTAGTAGTATGTGTTAACCAAACAATACTAGGTGTGGTCTATCTCAAGGATACTGTAAAAGCGGGATTAGTACAGCGTTTTGAGCGTCTGCGTGAGATGGGTATCAAAACGATTATGTGTACGGGAGATAATCCTTTAACAGCAGCTACAATTGCTCAGGAGGCAGGCGTAGATAGTTTTGTGGCAGAATGTCGACCTGAGGACAAAATCGATGTCATCAAAAAAGCACAAGCAGAGGGAAAAATTGTGGCAATGACAGGGGATGGAACCAATGATGCACCTGCACTAGCACAGGCAGATGTGGGGTTAGCTATGAATAGTGGTACAACTGCGGCCAAAGAGGCTGCAAATATGGTGGACCTGGATTCTGACCCGACGAAGATACTTGAGGTTGTAGAGATTGGGAAGCAGCTTCTTATTACACGAGGGGCATTGACTACGTTTAGTATCTCAAATGATATAGCTAAGTATTTTGCTATTATTCCAGCAATGTTTATGCAAGTTATTCCAGAGCTTAAAGTACTCAATGTGATGCAACTGAGTACGTCTTACAGTGCTATCTTATCAGCCTTAATCTTCAATGCGATTATTATTCCGTGCTTGATTCCATTGGCGATGAAAGGGGTAAAATACAAACCTATGAAGTCAGAAAAAATGTTGACGCGTAATATGCTTGTGTATGGATTGGGTGGTGTCATAACACCGTTTGTGGCAATTAAGCTAATTGATTTATTGATTGCCCCTGTGCTTAGAATGATGGGGTTATAAAGAGGAGGTGTTCAGATGAGTTCATTACTAAAAAGGTTAAGAAAGCCAGTATTGTTAACCGGTATTTTTATGCTGGTATGCGGTATCATTTATCCCCTTTTTTTGACTGGGGTAAGCGGGGTATTATTTCCTAGGCAATCAGAGGGAAGTTTGATTTATAGAGATGGAAAAATAGTGGGGTCAGAATTAATTGGGCAAGAGTTTACAGACGTAAGGTTTATGAAAGGTCGTCCTTCTGGGAAACAGTCTGCCTCGGATAATTATGCGCCGACGAACCCTGCATTAGTGGCGAGGGTTAATCAGGATATAGAAGAGTTCCTAAAAAATCATCCTACTGTCAAGAAAGAGGATATTCCAGCTGACTTGATGAGTGCATCTGGTTCAGGTGTGGACCCCCATATTAGCCCTCAATCTGCGGCGATACAATTACCAGCGTTAGCTGAGTATACGGGACTGAGCATAGAACAGCTAGAGAATATAGTGAAGGAGCATACTACCCCTAGATCGTTAGGGATATTTGGAGAAGAAACAGTGAATGTTTTAGGGGTTAATCTAGAAATTGCAGAGGCTGTAGGATTGATCAGTAGCAAGTAGAATACAAGTGAAATGTAAAGATACTAGAGGGAGGGGCATGCGATGATAGAAGAAGAGACTATTCGCCTAGAACGAGGAAAACTCAAGATATTTTTTGGGTACGCGGCGGGTGTTGGTAAAACATATACAATGCTTGAAGCAGCCCATGAGGCAAAAGAAGATGGACTAGATGTGGTCGCAGGCTATATTGAGCCTCATACCCGGCCAGAAACAATTAAACTATTAGAAGGTTTGGAGATGCTAGAGCCGCTTAAAGTAAGCTATAAGGGGATTACTTTAAGAGAGTTTGATCTAGATACTGCCATAAGTAGAAAACCAGATTTGATTTTGGTAGATGAGCTGGCCCATACAAATGTACAAGGTTGTAGACATCTTAAGCGATATCAAGATATTGAAGAGCTGCTTAAGGCCGGCATTGATGTGTATACAACGATTAATGTGCAGCATATTGAGAGTCTCAATGATATAGTGGCATCTATAACAGGGATTGTTGTAAGGGAGCGCATCCCAGACCGTATTTTTGATGAAGCTGATTTGGTAGAATTGGTGGATATTGAACCAGATGATTTGATTGATAGGCTTCACAAAGGGGAAATTTATTCCAGACAGCAAGCGAAAAAAGCATTACAGAACTTCTTTATCAAACAAAATTTAGTAGCGCTCAGAGAAATTGCGCTTAGACGCACGGCTGATCAAGTGAATCAGGTGGTTGTGAAAAACAAAGTAGGGAACACCCAAGGGGAGTACTATACCAGTGAGCACATACTGATATGTTTATCAAGTTCTCCATCAAATGCCAAAGTAATCCGCACAGCAGCACGAATGGCAAGTGCCTTTCGTGGGAAGTTTACAGCGTTGTTTGTAGCCACACAAGCGGCAAAAGAAGAGTCTATAGTGAATCAAAATAGGCTTAAAAGTCATCTCAAGTTAGCAGAGCAATTAGGTGCGAATATCATTACGGTAGAGGGTGAAGATATACCCACTCAGATTGCTGAGTATGCCAAAGTAAGCAGTGTTTCTAAAATTATCTTAGGGAGATCTAATCATAGAAAAAGGTTTATTCCAAAGCCCAGTTATGTGGAACGATTAACGGTTTTAGCTCCTAATATTGATATTTATATTATTCCAGATACATTGCCTCCTTATGGGGGAGAACTCTCTATTTGGGAGAAAATACGTCAAGGGTTTAGAGGTAAGAAGCGAGGGGGATATAGCGCACTTAAAACACAGAGAACAGAAGTGCTATTAGAGACAAGTCAAAGGTTGCAACGTACCAAAAATAGAGAAGAGATTTTTCAAGAAATGGCCTATCAGATGAAACGTTTGCTAGCTAAGACGATTATCATTTATCCCATGACGCAGAAAGAAAC
>JBOFEH010000078.1:0-5078 GCA_051647765.1 Cellulosilyticaceae bacterium
GAACTCAGCAGGGGGCTATATCTACGCATCCTCACACTACATTATTGGTAATGATGGTGTACTCGTCAGATGTGTACCCGAAGATGAAGTAGCTTACCATGCAAGTGATGACAATAGTTACTCAATAGGTGTGGAAGTATGCCACCCAGATTGGAACGGACAATTTACAGAAAAGGCCCACAAGAGCCTTGTTGAGTTATTAGTACAGTTATGTAAGAAGTACCAGTTAGAGCCCACACAAGCCATTATTAGGCATTATGACGTAACAGGGAAATACTGTCCTAAGTATTATGTGGATAATAAAGAAGCATTTAAGAAGTTGAAGGAAGAAGTAGTAAAAGGAATGAAAGGAGATCAGGAGCTAATCAATGCAGTGGCAGTGTTGCAAAAGAAAGGGGTTGTTAGTAGTCCTGATGTGTGGATTAATGGAGAGTACAGTAAGGGAAATGTGAGATCGTTATTGATTAAGATAAGTAAACACGTTGCATAGCTGATTGAATTTACAGTTTAGTATAAAAATGATAAAATAAATATTATAATATATAAAAAATAATGATTAGAGTTAACAATTTGGAAACAAGTATGCCTGATTTGGCAATAACTACGTGGGATAATACAAGAAAAATACTTGTCAAGATACGTGGAGGGATCGTATGAAAGTGAAAATGGGAATTGTTGCATTGTGTATAGTAGGGGGCGTGAGTGTAGCAACAGGATGCACATATTCTGCAAGAGGGGAAAGTAAAAAAATTGTAGTAGAAGAAGATGTGAGACAAACGCTTAAGTCTGAGGATAATGTTCAGGTAAGTGTGGAAGAGATTAGTTTGCCATTAGAGAATGGAAGTAATTTTTGGCCAATATATTATGATCAGGGGAATGTATACGGAAAGATAAGTCGTGGGATGGGTCGGTTTGATGGAAAGGAGTCGGAGGAATATCCATTTGGGGGTGTTTTTAAGGCAAACCTATATAAGTTAGATGCACAAGGTAATTTCACAGAAACCAATAAACCAGTCATTGACTTTAGTAGTGCAAGTGAAGTGGTTGCCGTACAAAAAGAACCTAATAGTAGTCTGTTTAGACCAACAGGAGATGTAATGAGCATTGATTATAAGACACAAGATAAGCCGATTTTGCAAGCAGAATTAACACAAAAATTAAAGGAAGGGGGGATTAATATTGGTCCGCATATTGATGCACCAATTGAATACAAGGGGCACAGGATTTCTAGGATCATGCATAGAAAAGGATATGCAGATAACGACCTCTACCTTTACTTCTATGATTTCGATAGCGATGTACTTTACCACAGGAAAGATTATGTGGCAGGTGAAGTTAACGTACTATATGTAGATGGCCTAGAAAGTTTTATTACAGTGGATGAATATGGACAATTATACAAGCTAGTATTTGGTAAAGAAACCTTTGATTTTGAGAAATATATAGATCTCAGTGGATATATCGAAAAGACTGAAGGAAATGAGCTGTATCTCTCACAACTTAATGATGAGGAAATAATGATTAGAGAAGTTAAAGGGTTTAGAAATGATGCCGTGCCTATATATCCAAGTGATTTTAAGTTGAGTAAGTTTAACTTCGTAACCAATGAATATCAAGTAATATGGCAGGCGGAAGAAGCAAATTCATGTATAGTGCAAAACTTGGGAGATATCCCATTATTGGGTGGCACAACATTTGTGTTTGAGACATTCATTAAAAAAGATGGAACGATTCAACTCCAAGAAAGAACATTTAGAGTTTTGGATGATAAGGGGTTTCGTACAGTGTTTACTGAAGATATAAGAGGAGAGGGTCCTGGCGTACGACCTAATATATTTATGGTAGTGGATGATCAAAAACAAGAAGTATTTCTAAGTCGGGAAATAACAGCTCTTGAAGATGGGATAGAGACTACGCAGGGTGCTATATACAAAAAATATAAGTTTAAATAGATTGGTGGAAAAATACATGCAAAAGAGGATTCTTGTTGTGGAGGATGAGTACTCCATTCATGATATATTAATCTTTGCGTTGCGGCGTGAAGGGTATGAAGTGAGAGGTGCTTATGACGGAAAGACAACATCTGAACTACTTGATACTTTCAATCCAGATTTAATTTTACTTGATGCCATGTTGCCCGATGCGGATGGTTTTGAAATTTGTAAACAAGTTGCTCATAACTATCACGTGGTCATGGTCACTGCAAAAAATGAGATGTTTGATAAGATTATAGGACTTGAATTAGGTGCTGATGACTATATTACTAAGCCTTTTGAAATTAAAGAGGTACTAGTAAGAATCAAAGCACTTTTTAGAACACTTGATAAAAAGCGTGTGGTATATGAAAAGGATCACATTTCATTGACTGCTGAAGTCAGCATGGATCAGGATGGGGAACGTGTATTTTTTCAAGATGAAGAAGTGAAGCTCAAACGTAAGGAGTGGGAGTTACTGAATTTTCTCGTGTGTAATAGGAACCATGTGTTTAGCCGAGAGGAGCTGCTAGAATCTGTGTGGGGATATGATTATATGGGGGAAAGCAGAACAGTTGATGTGCATATAAGAAGACTGAGGGCCAAGTTAGGATTAGAAAAAGATCATCTAATAGAGACTGTCTTTGGGAAAGGCTATGTGATGAGGTAAATTTATGAGACATACGCTTAGGGGAAGAATTCTAATAGGGATCATCGGTGTCATACTGATCGTATTTTTTACAGTTAATGTAATGATTTGGCAAGTGTTTAAGAGTAACTTAGATGCCCACATTATCAATGATTTGGACAAAATTACAAGTATTACTTACACATCTTTGCAAAACATGCCAACCAAGGGGTCTTTTGATAAAAAGAATTCGAGTGAACTGTTACTGTTATTTGGCAAGATTGCTAGGAGTTATGAGGTGTATATTGGACTTAAACCATATCAATCAGAAACGATTACTTTTACAGGGAGGTTGCTTAGTCAAGAACAATATGATCAGGCTATAGGAGAGTGTGAAGGTAAATCTGCGAGTGTGTATATTGGAAATATAGAGGAGCAGCTCTATGCAACATACGCATATCCGACTTATATAGAAGATAAGTATGTTGGCGATATCATTTTGCAGAAAGAATATACAGATGAATACCTTAACTACAAAAAGATTATGACTCAGATCATGATTGTTGAAGGAATCTGTTATGTTATGATGATTGCCTGTATGTATGGTTGGCTAACGCAAGTAACTTTAATGTTAAGACATCTTGCGGATGGGATGAATCAGGTTGTTTCAGGTGATTTTGAACACAAGCTTAATATCAGGGGGACTGATGAAATTGCTCAATTAGCAGGATACTTTAATGAAATGCAACATGAGATTAGAGAACAGATCGAGACGATTGTCATAGAAAAAGAGCAGATCGAAATACTAGAGAAGGAAACTAAAAATTTCTTTAACTATGCAACCCATGAGATGAAAACACCACTTACAGCTATAAAAGGGTATGGAGAACTGTTGCAAGAGAACCAACTAGATGTGGATACTGTAAGTATTATGGCATCAAGGGTTGTAATCGAGGCAGATCGTATGCACAAGTTGGTTGAAAATATGCTGGTGGTTGCAAGAGGACAAGAACAAAGTAAAGAGAGTGAAGAATGTTTTGACCTGAAAATATTAATTGAAGAGGTTGTTGATGAGTACGGCGTGGTTGTACAAAAACATGGAAAGAAGATGATTTTGGAACTAGAATCATACATGATCTATTCTCGAAGAAACGAAATAAGGACTGTATTAACAAACCTCATTGACAATGCAATTAAATATAGTAGTTCGCCAGAGATTCATATTCAAGCATTATCTCAAAATCAAGAGGGTTATAAGATTATCTTTATGAATCAGATAGGTGAAATTCCTGAGCACATTGCAAACAAATTATTAGAACCCTTTGTGAAATACAATTATCAGGACTTTGCTAAAGTAAGTTCTGGATTGGGATTATTTATATGTAATGAGTTGATAAATAAGAATGGGTACTATTTTGGGTATGAAGTTGTTGATGGGTGGATTCATTTTATAATTACAGTTTGCTAAAGGGGATATGATCTATTTTGTGCTAACCATCTCGGTTGGCTTTTTTGTATCCATAGTGTGGGTAAGGCAAGATAAGTACACATATTGCACCAGTGATTGAATTTACAAATAATTCTGTGTGCGACATACTATAGGAGAAATGGATAATTATTTAGTTTAGGTTAGACTACTTAGGGGGGAGCTATTATAAAAAAAATAATTTATATTACATGGTTAACTATTATTGCCACAGTAATGCTTGTAGGATGCAGTAATAGACAAGATGTAACACTGCCATATGGAACTTATACTTTAGAAGCGTCACAAGATATTGTTAAGCCAACTATTGAATTGAGGGAAGATGGAGGATTTATTTTCGTCTTTTCATCACTCAGTAGTTATATAGGCTATGGCACATATGAAATAGAAGAGAATCAGTTAAAATTAGAGACAGATGATCAAAAATATACGTATCTTTTTGATATTGTTGATGAGACTTTAGCATTTGATGCCAATAGTTCTTCAGAAATAACAGACCTTGCCACCATATTTGATGGAGCAATTTTTAAATAAGTAAGAGATAAGCGAGTATATAAAATAGTTATTCTAGTGCCAGCCATCAAGGTTGGCCTTATTTTTTTTGCCCTAAAATATTATCCACACCCATCCCGTTAAACTTCTAGCCCCATGACTCTATTGATCCATACCTATCCCTATATCTTTCTAAGGGGTTCCGCCATATTTCTAGGGGCCACCCTACATAGTAGGTGGGGGATATAAGAAATGTGGGATAAATAATATATGTATAATACTAACTATAGTAACCAAGATAATATTATTATGATTATTAAAGAGAGAGGGAGATCAGGATAATAAAAAACCACCCTATTCGGTGGCTTCATCTATTATTTGTTTATTATGTTTTTCAAATAATAATTCTAATGCTTCATCAACTAACTTTGATTTATTGATCCTAGTCTCATGTGACAGTTCTTCTAGTGTATTTAGAAGAGCGATATCTACAGAAGTT
>JBOFEH010000079.1:0-23471 GCA_051647765.1 Cellulosilyticaceae bacterium
GAACTTCTCAAGATGATTCTCATTATGTTAGTGGGGGTTTTCATTGGCGAATATATCTATACTTTATTCCCAGTTGATGTTCTTCTTCTCATCTATGCTTTTTTTGTAATTCTACTTGCACTAAAAGGACTTTTCATCAAAAAAGAGTTTGCCGTTAATGATATCTTCTTACTACTTGTTGTTGTAGTGGCTGGTATTATCCACGGTATGTTTATATCTGGCGGTCCACTCCTTATTATTTATGCAGCTAAAAAACTTCCTGAAAAGGCAGAGTTCCGTGCAACTTTAGCACCTGTGTGGATTGTTCTCAACTCCTACCTTTTAACCAAGCAAATCTATACAGGGCTCATTACCCAGTCTATTCTTATGCTTGCGCTACTCAGTGTCCCAGTTCTTCTTGTGGCCGTTATTATCGGCAAAAAACTCTATACACGTATGGACCAAAACACCTTTATGAAAATCTCTTATGTCTTATTGCTGATTTCTGGTATTAGCCTCCTCTTATAAACACTAGAACAACCTTTCCCTCCACCTCTTAGACAGAAAGGATGTTGCAAACGTATTATGCTTCCACGTTAGCAACATCCTTTTTTAGCGCTTATAAAGACTCACCAAACTTGCCATCTGTTTTGTTTCTATCTTGGCAAAGTGCTCATTCCCTAATCGCCACTTCCAGTTCTCTCCTAGTGTAGATGGTGTATTGATTCTCGCCTCACTTCCTATTTCTAAGAAATCCTGCAAGGGGACAATCACCAAGTCTGCAACACTCTGATAAGCTAAGGCAATTAATCTTTTGCAGCACAATTTCTCTTCTGGGATATAAGCATAGGCTTTTGCCATCTCTTTATCTTCTCCCTGTAATTTTTCATACCACCCTCTAAGGGTATCATTGTCATGAGTCCCTGTATAAACCACACAATTATGATTGTAGTTATGAGGTAAATAGTCACTATCTTCTCTGGAGTCAAAGGCAAACTGAATGACCTTCATACCTGGGTATCCTGTACGTGCTAGGAGCTCCCTGACACTGTCTGTCAGGTACCCTAAGTCCTCTGCAATAATACGTACATCTCCTAATACTTGATGCACTGCCTCAAACAATGCGTATCCCGGCCCATTCCACCACTCCCCGTGTTCAGCCGTAGCCTCCCCACTAGGTATAGCATAATAAGCATCAAATGCTCTAAAATGGTCTATCCGAACCACATCATATAATTTGAGACAGTGGGCAATCCGCTGAGTCCACCACTTGTAATCATTCGCCTTGTGCTTTTCCCAATCATACAGTGGGTTTCCCCATAATTGCCCTGTAGCTGAAAAAGCATCTGGGGGGCAACCTGCCACTCTCACAGGTTCCTTTTGCTCATCTAATAAGAATAGTTCACTACCAGCCCATGTATCCACACTATCTAGCGCCACATAAATAGGAATATCGCCTATAATCTGAATCCCCTTTTGATTTGCATAGGCTTTGAGTTTGAGCCATTGCTTCATAAACACATATTGGGTATACACGTGAAATGTGATTTCCTGGCTTAGTAAGTTACCATATGCCTGTATGGCCTCAGGTTCTCTTGCCTTAATATCAGTCTCCCATTGTTGCCAAGAAATCCCCCCTAAATGCTCCTTAATGGCCATATATACAGCATAATCTTCTACCCAAGAAGCTTCTTCTCGCCTAAACGTCTCAAACTGAGTATCTTCCTCTAACTTAGCTTGTGCAAAGGCTTCCCTCAGCAGTTGCTTTCTAGAGCGATAAATTTTGTCATAGTCTACCCCAAACTCATTTTGTTCAAAATGCCATGAGTCACACTGCACCTTAGACAATAAGCCTTCTTCTATCAATTCTTCAAGGTCAATCAAATAGGGATTCCCTGCAAATGTGGAAAATGACTGATAGGGAGAATCCCCAAAACCAGTAGGCCCTAAGGGCAAAATCTGCCAATACTTTTGTTTTCCCTCTACCAATAAATCTACAAAACGGTACGCTTCTTTTGAAAAACATCCTATCCCATAGGGCGAAGGTAAGCTCGCTATAGGAAATAAAATGCCACTTTCTCTCATGCACATCACCTCATCTTTATCACAATCTCAACATTATCCTTTAACAGCGCCAACAGCAATCCCCTTGATAATATGCTTTTGACATGCCAGATAAAATACAATAATAGGGATAATCGCCAAAACAAGCATTGCCATCATAGCCCCCATATCAATAGAACCATAGCCCCCTTTAAGATACTGAATCGCAATAGGAATCGTCTTATAATCTGCGCCTATCAGCAAATTAGGAAGCAAATAATCATTCCAAATCCACATGGTATTGAGGATGGCTACTGTAATCATAGTGGGCTGGAGCATAGGCAGTACAATTTGGAAAAAGGTTTGAACAGGGTTACACCCATCAATCATTGCCGCCTCTTCCACATCTATAGGGATTGCCTTGACAAAGCCACAAAACATAAACACCGACAAGCCCGCCCCAAATCCAAGGTATATAAAAATAATGCCTATAGGGTTATCTAGATGAAGCACATTGGCCACCTTTGTCATAGTGAACATCACCATTTGGAAAGGTACAATCATAGAGAATACAAAGGCAAAGTAGAGTGCTGTATTAAACTTGTTTTTGACCCGAATAATAAACCAGGCGGTCATAGACGTAAACAGTACAATAGCTACTACCGAAAACAACGTAATAAAGAGCGACCATCCAAAAGCTTGAGGAAAGCCTGTTTTGGTAATGCCATTGACATAATTTGCAAAGCCAGAAAAAGTTGCCTCTGTGGGAAATACAAAAGGTGTATCACTAATATAAAGTTTTCCCTTAAAGGAATTCATCAGCACAATCAAGACAGGTGCTAAAAATAAGAGTGCAAGCACTGCTGTGAACATCATGAGTATGATATTGAGTGGTGTGTTTTTGGCTGTTTGTGTTTTTTCCATTAGTGCTCAACCTCCTTACGCCTTGTGAGAATCAGCTGCGGAATAGCAATAAGGGCTACTAAGATAAAGAAAATAACCGCCTTCGCCTGACCAACACCTTCCCAACCCACTTTGCCATAGAACGTATTATAAATATCTAGTGCAAGCATAGCCGTTTTATTAGAAGGTGCTCCCGCTGTTAATGCTAAGTTTTGATCAAAAAGTTTGAAGCCATTAGAGACTGTCAAGAATAAACAAATTGTAATAGACGGCATCACAAGTGGTATCGTTACACTACGCAAGATCCTAAAAGGTGATGCTCCATCAATTTTTGCTGCCTCTACCAACGTATCAGGGATACTCTGAATCCCTGCAATATAAATAATCATCATATACCCTATGAGCTGCCAGTTCATCAAAATAACCAGTCCCCAAAAACCATATTCAGGCTTGAAGGTCAAGGTTACACCAAATTTATAAAGTACCCCATTAATCATCAGTTGCCAAATGTATCCAAGCACAATGCCACCAATAAGGTTTGGCATAAAAAATACTGTTCTAAAGAGATTAGTCCCTCTCATACCACGTGTCAAAAGCATAGCCAGTCCAAATGCAAAAACATTAATGGTGACTACCGATACCACTGCAAACTTAATGGTAAACCATAGGGCATTTAAAAAATCTGGATTAGAAAATGCTTTGATATAGTTATCAAATCCCACCCACTTAGCATCTGTAACTGTTGTAAATTCTGTAAAAGATAGCCCTACTCCCATCACAAACGGTGCAATAAATGCAATGGTAAAGGCAATCAATGTGGGTAATACAAATAAGGGAAAATATTTTTTGAGTGTTTTTTCCATATGCTTCTCCTCCATGATTTAGAAAAAAGAGTGAGTCAACCCTATACCTTGACTCACCCTTTCTGCAATGTTTTGAGTTACTGTGCTTTTGCTGCACTTTCTTTTTCCCAAGAAGTTTTGACTACATTCACCACATCATCCCAACTCTTTTGACCTTGTGCATATTCAAGAAGTGCACTACCAAAGTCGTTTTTGAAGTTTTCACTTGGGAATGCTGCAAAAGTCCATGGTACAGATGTAACGTCTTTTTCCATCCATGCCAAGACTTCTTTTGCCAATGGATCAGCTGGTTTTTCATTATCTTTAAACGTATTAAATGGCGCAATAAATCCTAAATCTTTGGAAACATATGCTTTACCTGTATCACTTGAGAATAACCATTCAAGGAATGCCACAGACATATCTTGTTTTTCTTTAGATACTTTACTATTGATTGCAAAATAGTTTTCTGTTCCTATGCAAAGACCTTGTGTTTCTTCCCCTGGCATACCTGTATAGATTGGTAAATATTTAATATCATTTTCACCAACAACATTGCCATCTACCCCACTAATTTGTGACCAAGCCCAGTTACCATTTTGCACCATAGCCACTTGGCCTAGTGCAAATTCAGCCATAGAGTCATCTACTGACTTGCTACCAAGAAGACCTGGTGCAACAGCTGAGTTATTGATATAAAGATCAAAGATGTTTTTGTAGTTTGTATTGTATTTAAAATCTATTTGAGGTGAGTTTAACCCTGCTAAAATACTATTATCGTAATCTTTGTTTTCAGCAAACTCATAATAGAATGGTACGTTTGCTAAATGTGTTTGCCAGCGCCACTGCTCCCCAGCACCTAACGAAGTGGAAGCAAATACGCCTTTAATTCCCAAATCATCTTTGTGCTTAGTCATATCTGTAACCACATCTGAAAGCATCTTATAGTTATTAATTTGGTCTGTTGAACTAATAGATACTGCTTTGTCTGGCAATGCAAAATACTTATCCATAATAGCTTTGTTATAAATAATGCCATAGCCTTCTACAACATAAGGAATTCCATATACCCCATCACCACTTGTTACGGCAAGACTTTGGTCTGATAAATAACTATACAGCTTTGTATCTTTGAGATTCGCGCAGTAGTCTGCCCAAGACTGATAGCCTACAGGTCCATTGATTTGGAAAATAGTTGGTGCTTCTGATTTCGCCATTTCTGATTTGAGTGTGGTTTCATATGTACCACTTGCAGCTGTTACAACCTTCACCTTAACGCCTGTTTCCTTGTAATAATCATCTGCAATCTTACCATATACCTCTGCGATTTCAGGCTTGAAATTTAAGAAATAAATTTCTTTTGCCTCCTCTTTTGCACCACATGCTGCTAATGAAAAGACCATTGTGAGACTTAAAAGTGAACCTACGATTTTTTTCATTTTCATAATTTTCCCTCTCTCCCCTTGAAATAATACTATCCTTCACTTATAAACTTTGTCTCTCCCTGTAGTAATTCTTGCTGTTTCGGTAACGTTTCCGATTGATGCTATAAAATTAACATGTTTTACAATATTATACAATAGTTTTTAATAATATATTCCAATTATTTTAAATATTTGTTTTAGAATAAGCATTTTTTATAATATCACTTGTCCCTTTCTCTATTTTTGAGTAAAATCTTACTATTACAAGTTATACTCAAATTATAATGTACAAGGGGGAACCATTTATGTCTTCACTAAACATCAAAGACATTGCCAAGATTTGCGGAGTAGGGGTTAGTACCGTTTCAAGGGCTATTAACGGACATACTGATGTCAATGCCGAAACAAAAGCACGCATTCTAGAAGTCATCAAAACCTATAACTATGTCCCTAATAATAGTGCCCGTAACTTAAGGCGTCTCCCAACACGTACGATTGCTGTTTTGGTTAAAGGTATTGCTAATCCATTCTTTTCCCCCCTAATTAAAATTTTAGAACACGAAATCCATAAGAGATCCTGTACCATGATGATTCATCATGTGGATGCTCATGCAGACGAAGTAGATACAGCCACTACCCTTATTAGAGAAAAGAACCTACTGGGTATTCTATTCGTTGGAGGCAAATTTTCTCACCACTCTCAAAAACTCCAAAACTTAGATGTTCCCTTTGTGATGTGTACTTCTTGGGCATCAGAAGCTGATACAGACTCTTATTCTTCTGTCTGCATTGATGACTTCAAAGAAAGTTATAAAGCCGTCGATTACCTTTGCCGGCTAGGACATACCCATATTGCTATTTTGCTTCCCCAGCAAGACGAAAGCATCGGGAAACGCCGTTTTGAGGGCTACAAACAAGCACTCAAAGATCACGGCATTGCACCCAATCCAAATCTCATCCACTATTTCCATACAGATATTGAAGACTATTCATTACATAACGGCTACCTCTGTACCAAAGAGCTCCTAGATTCTGAGCAGCACTTTACAGCACTCGTCGCCCTCTCCGACATACTCGCTATTGGTGCAAGCAAAGCTATCCTCGAAAAAGGCTACACGATCCCTCATGATTATTCGATTATTGGATTTGACGGTATAGAACTCTCCGAATACTGCAATCCTCCACTTACCACCATCTCTCAACCTATACAAGAGATGGCCCTCGAAAGTATACGCATCCTCTTTGACCTCATTGATTCTCACAATACTACCCCAAGAGTACATACGCTTTTTGAGGCGACACTCATTGAAAGACAATCATGCTCTATCCCCCACCTTTAAATTTGTCTACAAAAATATAAAGAAGCATCAGTCTGCAAACTATATCACAGACTGATGCTTCCTTGTTAATTTCTCTTCAAATAGTTTAAAGCATAGGCAATAGCCACCTTAACCCCTGCTACCATCCCTTGTTCATCTAAATCAAACCGTGGATTGTGATGGGGATAACACTTCCTCTCTGCCTCGTTACGACATCCTACAAATGCAAAAACTGAGGGCTTTCTCGTGCTATACTCTGCAAAGTCCTCACTAGCGGTTATTTTATCAAAAGGTGCATACCCCTGATTCCCTAATGTTTCCCTGATGATCTCTTGCCCTATCTCCGCTAATTCAGGGTCATTGACAAGTACTGGTGCGCCTTCACGTAAGACGACTTTTGCTTCTGCCCTATAGGCCTTCGCAATATGAGTACAAATACGCTCTAACATCTCTCGGTAACTGCTTCTCAGTTGATTATTAAACCCTCTTATGGTGCCTTCTAGCACTGCACGCTCTGCAATAATATTATCAGCCGTCCCTGCACTTATTTTGCCTATGGACAAAACCACATTCTCCATAGGACTCACTTCTCTACTTACAAAGGTTTGGAGGCTTAGTACGATTTGAGCTGCTACAACCACTGCATCCACACACTGATGAGGTGCAGACCCATGTCCCCCTTTACCTTTTACTTCAATACGAAATGTATCCACAGAAGCCATCCTTGCCCCACCCTGAATATTCACAGTTCCCACAGGTAAGTCACTCCAAATATGCATACCAAAGAAACTCTCTACATCTTCTAACTTCCCAGAGTCTAGCATCAATCTAGCCCCTCTTACACACTCCTCTGCAGGCTGAAAAATAAGTTTAACCGTGCCACCAAACTCATGACGGTGCTCTCTTAGCCACCCAGCAATCACTAGCTGCATCGCTATATGTGCATCATGACCACAGGCATGCATACACCCTTTGTGTGTTGATGCATAGCCTAACCCTGTCTCTTCTTCAATAGGTAACCCATCTATATCACAACGCATGCCTAATATATGGTTTCCAGATTTTTCTCCCTTAATTGTCGCCAAAATACCAGTATCCCCAATGCATTCATAGCCAATATCACAGCGCTTAAGTTCACTCATGATATACTCTTTTGTCTTAAACTCCTTAAAACTCACTTCTGGGATCTGATGAAGTATCCGTCTATGTTTTATTAATTGCTCACAATAATGTTCCATAGCCTATATCCTTTCTTTAATCCTTTATTCACACACCTGAGGTATCTCACGCGTTTCATCTTGGTTTGGCAAGTGTTTAATCTCCCTATAGATAAAGCCACTTGTCACTAATACTGCCAAAACATCGGCAATAGGTCCTGCATATAATGCCCCATCTATTCCAAATCTAATAGGCAGAATCAAAATTAAAGGAATGAGAAACAGCACCTGTCTCGAAAGGGAAAGTATTGCGGACTTAATAGGTTTGCCAACTGCTTGAAAATACACTGCTGATACAATTTGGAATCCCACCACAAAGACTGCTCCTAAAAATACCCTAAAACATTTGAGTGCAAATTCATTATAAAGTGCGTTTTCACTGCCAAAAATAGCTACAACATAATGTGGGAAAAACTGAAAACAAATAAATCCTAGTATTGCAATACAGGTTGCACTCCCTGCGGCGCACCAGTATGTTTGCTTGACCCTATGATACTGCCTTGCACCTAAGTTATAGCCCAATATAGGCTGAGCCCCTGTTGCAATCCCAATAATAAACGCATTTAAAATCATATTCACTTTCATAACAATTCCTACAACAGACAATGGAATCTCACTGCCATACACGGTCTGTGCACCATAATATTTAAGTGTATTATTCATCACAATTTGTACCAATGTAATGGCAATCTGTGTAATAAAACTCGATATACCATAAAGTAATACAGTCCTTACAATATAGCCATCCAATTTAAAAATATTCTTATGTATCTTAATGCTTCTGAATTGAGGTATATAACATATCATGAGTACGAATGATACCACCTGCCCAATAATCGTTGCAATAGCTGCACCTTTCACGCCCATCCCTAGTCCAAATATAAAGATTGGATCTAAAACAACGTTAATAACAGCACCTACTAACATAGCATTCATTGAATACCTCGGATTACCATCTGCGCGAATCATACTACTTAATCCTGTAGAGGTGATTGCAAAAGGCATCCCAATAATAATAATCCGAATATAATCTATGGCATAGGGCATGACCTTATCTGTGGCTCCAAATAGTCTTAGCAGTTGCTCAAAAAAACAAGACCCTAATATACATAGCCCCACCCCTGCAATGAGGAGCGAAACAATACTATTCCCTACAGCTTTTGCAGCCTCTTCCTCCTTACCTTCTCCTAGCCTCAAACTATAAAAAGCCGCACCCCCATTCCCTATCATCAGTGCTATGGCAATAGATATGGTGACCAAAGGAAAAGCAACATTCGTTGCCGCATTCCCCAAATAGCCGACCCCTTGACCTATGAAAATTTGATCTACTATGTTATATACTGCATTCACCAACATAGCGATTGTACTTGGGACTGCAAATTTGATTAACAAGCTCCCTACTTTTTCTGTCCCCAATTGATTATTGTGTTCCATTCAATTCACCTCTTCTTATTTTGATAGGTAAACGCCTATCATCTTAATAAAATCTATATATTTTACAGATGCTCATTTAAGCCTTAAACTATAGTCATCATTAAGTTTTAACACATTCATTAATTAAGTAACTAAGGAGCGTACACATCATGTCAGAAAAAAAAATCTCAAGAGATTGGAATATATTGTGGGTATTGTTTAAATCAACTTTCATGCTTAGTGCCTGTACTTTTGGCGGAGGGTTTGTCATTGTATCCCTTATGAAGAAAAAATTTGTAGAGGAACTTGGATGGCTTGATGAAAGTGAAATGCTCGATATTACAGCTATTGCACAATCATCACCTGGCCCAATCCCTATCAATGCCTCTGTTATTCTAGGCTATCGGATGCAAGGTATACTAGGCTCCCTCGTGGCCGTACTAGGAACCGCCCTACCACCTATTGCCATTATCTCTATTATCGCTGTATTTTATGAGCAATTCCGCACCAATGCTATTATCGCCACAGCCCTCTTAGTGATGCGTGCTGGAGTAGCTGCTGTTATTTGTGACGTTGTCATTAACCTTGCCAAAAACGTCATTCAGACGGGTAACCGCCTCTACATAGTCCTTATGGTGATTACCTTTGTCATGACTTACTTTATGGGAATAAGTGCTATGACAGTCATTTTACTTTGCGTGGGTATCGGTATTTTAACACTTCTACGTGAAATGAGACTTGCTCAAATCAAAGAAAAAGGAGAACACTAATATGCTATTAAAATTATTCTTAAGCTTTATCCAAGTGGGTCTCTTTAGTGTAGGTGGTGGCTACGCTGCAATCCCTCTGATTCAAAATCAAATCGTCTCTACACATGGTCTGATGAGTATGGCTGAGTTTACAGACCTCATTACTATTGCCGAGATGACACCTGGACCTATCTCTATCAACTCTGCAACCTTTGTAGGCACACGCCTTGCTGGGCTACCCGGTGCACTTCTATGTTCCTTAGGTTGTATTATACCTTCATTTATACTCTGTCTTATCCTTGCTCGTGTATATTACAAATACCGTAATCTTAGTGGTGTGCAAACAATCCTCTCAAGCCTACGTCCTGCTGTTGTTGCACTCATTAGTTCCGCTGGTCTATCTATCTTGACACTGGCACTCTTTAATGCGGAAAAAACAGACATTGTCCTTTCTAACTTTAGACCGATAGAGTTTATTTTATTTGTAGGTGGCTTAGTTGCCCTCAGAAAATTCAAAGTCAATCCTATTATGGTCATCTTTGGTTCTGGCATTATTGGAACTCTTGCCTATAGTTTCTTTTAGTCCCTCATAACCATTGTTCGGATTTCCTCCAAAAAGCTTTTAAGATGGTGGGACAAAAATTTATTTTTATGGAGTACTACGCAAATTTCTCTAGAAAGGCTCACACCTTCTAGAGTTACAATGTGTAGTGCTTCATTTTTTATTTCTTCCTCTATAATCTGCTCCGAAAAAACAGCAATACCTTGCCCACCTATAGCCGCACGTTTAATCGCCTCTGTATTCGTACAATCCCACTTAATTGGCATAGAAATTTGATAATCCTCTAATAATTTATCAAACACCTTGCGTACACCACTCCCTTTTTCTCTACAAATCAACGCTTCCCCCTCTAAAGTCTCCACTTTGATTTGCCGCTTCTCATACAGAGGGTGTTTTTTTCCAACCGCAAGAACGAGGCTATCTTTGCAGATTGGGAACTTATCGAGATCTTTGTGTTCGATATCTCCTTCTATAATCCCCACATCTAACTGACTCTTAAGAAGCATTTGCTGAATCTCATCACTGTTATTGACAACAACCTTTGTCTTAATATCACTGTGCTTTGTCTCAAAAGCCGCAATAATAGGTTCTAGCATACAGGTTCCTACTGTAATTGTTGCCCCTATACGTAGGGAGACGTGCTCCCCTGTATATTTGAGCTGCCGCTCCATCTCATCAAAAGACTGTATAATATACCTGGCATACCTTAACAATAACTCTCCACTCTCTGTAATATACAGTTTTCGAGATAACCGTTCAAATAGTTTGACATTATAATGCTCTTCTATTTCTTTAATAGCTTGGCTTACAGAGGGCTGAGAAATGAATAATTTTTCTGCAGCTACACCCATTTTTCCACATTCTGCTACTGCTATAAAAATCTTTAAATGCCTTATTGTCATATCTCTACCTATCTACCTCTTCTTATTTTTAGTCCAATATTTCCTTATCCCTATTATTATAACCCTTTGACCTGCTCTCTATCTATCATTTTACCTCTTATAAGAGTCCCCTTCAACAACCTTATGAGGAAATACATACAAAAAAATCCCCCACAAAAGCGGGGGATTCCTATCTATTTTATAAAACAAAAAAAAGGTAGATATAAATCTACCTTTTAAAAAACTTTTAATTAAGCTTTTACTACGTTCTCTGCTTGAGCACCACGTGGTCCTTGAGTAATATCGAAAGTTACTTTTTGACCTTCTTCAAGAGATTTGAATCCATCTCCTTGGATAGCTGAGAAATGTACGAAAACGTCATCTCCGTCTGCTCTTTCGATGAAACCAAAACCTTTTTCTGCGTTAAACCATTTAACTGTACCTGTCATTGTGAGGTACCTCCTAATATAATATTCGTAATCGTACAAAAAAATAAACATTCACACATTATCACAGATTATATAGAGACTATATAATCTCTAATAACATGTGAAATCTATAATCATTTACCAACTACTTAACTTATAATAAGCTATTTCGAAGAACTTGTCAACGTATTATTGCAAAAAAGTTTGTTTACAATAACTTTTTTTTACTTCACATAACAGAAGTGCAGTAAACACGGCATTTTTAGCCTGTCACTGCACTCTATTATTTTATTCTATCACTTCTGTTAGTTTGAATACTGTCCCCGGCTCTCCTGCAAACATCATATCTCCACTCGGACATAACATAGCCTCAGGTCCTGCTATTTCAGAAAAGGTCTGCGTATTACCGTCTGCATCACATACGGCAAAGCTCCCTTTGCCTATGATTTCCACATGAACCTTCTTATTAGCATCCGCATCCGAAATTTTATACCACTTGGCATACCCATCTTCACCTATGACAATTTGTTTTGTCGTTTGAATATCTAACACCTGTAGTCCATCTTCACCTATTGCAGTATAACAACCTACTTGAACATATTCTACCCCATCTTTTTGGTAAAATCTCAGGTCTGATACATCCCTTCCATAATTACCGGGTATTTGAATCACACTCTTCGCTTCATCTTTGCTTACTATTTTAATATTTGTAATATAACCCGGCATCTCTTGCTCTTGTTGTAATATCATAACTTGCCCACTTGCATGAGTAAGAGAAGAGTATTTTTCATCCAACATATAATAAGCTTTTCCATCTCGTGCTTGCCATGCCTTCTCTACTTCTTGACTTAATACATTTTCAGGCAGTTTCTGCGCTTGGTACTCACTGGTTGCAAGTGTTCCAAGCCCTGGAACTCCTACATAGCCATCCACCCTAAGATAGATTTCCCCATTTGTTTCTTGAACAAAGCTTACCTTAGCACTTCCATCTTCTGTTAAGAACTCACCTTTTCCAATATGTACAAAACTCTGCACACCTAAATCAGGATTTCCTACGAAACTAAGATTCATTTTGCCTTCTTGGATCATCTCTATTTTGAGAACTGCCCCCATCGTGCCATAGTTCCCCGCATAGGCCATTACATCTTTTGTAAGCGCCACCTGTTTTGGCACACCAAAGTTTGGTACTGGCTTTTCTTCCTTTATGACACCATTTTCTTTAAGTCTTTCCATGAGCAATGTTGTTGCAACCATTTGGTTGTATGTACTCAAACTTCCAGAAGATGCAACTGCTGCCACCATATCATACTCTGGGAGTACAATAAGACTTGCATGATACCCTATTGTATCACCGCCCTTTACGAGGGCCTGAATACCATATTCATTAAACGGATAAGCGTTCACATTATCCCAACCTAATCCAAACGCTAATATGCCATCACCTTTTGCTGGCCACATCCCTTTAGCATACTCCGCATTCATCGTTTGCTCTACCATTTCATCAGAGAGAATACCTTCTCTTTGGCCTGTAAACACTTCACCTACTCGGCATAAGTCTTCTGTGGTTGCATAAACGCCTCCTGTACCGATATTATTCACAACTTCTGTTGGAAGTACGGAGCCATCTACATTATAGGTCTTAGCAATCTGCTCATCATCCCAGCTCTCTTGAGAGGTTTTTGTATTTTGTAATGCTAGCGGTCCTGTCATGTTTTGGTGGATATACTCTGTAAAACTCACGCCACTGACATGCTCTACGAGTATTTCAGCCAAAGTAAAACCATCATTACAATAAACGGAGTACGCTCCTGGATCTGCTTTAAGCCTTTGACTCTGAAGTGCTGCTAGGAGATTCTCTGTAGCATAATGGTCATTGTCCTCAAACAAAAGCATATTCTTAAGTGTACTTCCCATCAGCCCAGAAGAGTGATTAAGAAGCATTCTTGGTGTGATTTGTTTATATCTTTCATCCGCCATTTTAAATTCTGGAATATATGTAACAACTGGGGTATCAAGGTCTACCTTTCCATCTTCCACCAGTTGCATGACTGCCAATGTCGTATACATCTTACTCACTGACCCTACACAATAAAGTGTATCTGTTGTCTCACCGATACCACTTGTTGCAATGATTTCACCTTTTTCCATCAAAGTATATTGAACACTTTTGGCGCCTATCATTGGTGCAAGTGCTTTAATATGTGCTTCCATATTTTGCTCAAAAGTGGTTTGCGTAATAGGTGCTACTACCTGTGCATAAGTTGCTATGGGCTGCGTAGCCGCTACTAGCAGACTTAATGCTATCGCTAATGCTGAAAACTTCTTCATTTTATTCCCCCTCATTTACGGTATTATTTTAAATCTTCAAGTATATTCTAATCCATAAATAAATCTTTATCAATCTTTATCCTACTCTCACGGATGCATCACTTGTTGTATCCCCTCATAAACCCCCTTGCCAAATTCATGACTTATGAGCCCCTTATTCACCTCATATAACGGTGTATAATCTTCTTCTTTGAACAAATGATCATGAGATTTTTTACTGAGACACCTCAAATCCACATCCAGGGATTCATAGCTTCCCCATCTCCCAAATTCCTTGGCAAACGCCTCTTCTAAAACAGAGGTTAGGAGAATCACTTTCTTTTGCTTCTCTGTAATAAGCTCCAAAATCTCCAAAGGATACATCAAACAAGAGAGTGGACAAATAGCATAGATTGGTATCTGATGCTCTAAACCGTATTTGTGAGCTATACATTTATAGACTCCCTCATGATGCACTAATAGGGAGCATCGCCCCTCGCACTCACTGATGGCACCATCACTTGTAACAAATCCCCCTTGATTCATAATCTCCTGATAGCGCGTTTCATCCAAAGCCTTCACTTCTTCTCTTATAGCTTCAAAATGTTCATCAAATACTTTTTTGCTACGGACCCCAAAATCACAAGGTTTACCGCAGCAACATCCGTACTGATAAATTTTGGTACACTCAAAACAATTCAAATTAATTTCATGACTAAGCGCCTTGTGGTCTATTAAATAGAGCCGCTCCCCCCACTCAACAACACCTAAATTGAGTTCCCCCAGATATTTTCTGAACTGTCCAAGCTGACTTGTAAAACCCTCATATAAATCATAGTATCCAACCTCTGAAAAATTCTTTAGGATTTTTTGCACACGTATATCTTTGCGAGAAGGCTGATTGGTCTTGGTCACTATCAAACTATTCGTTTCCCATACCGCCTCTCCTAACTGAGGGTTCATTTGACCCACACTTTTTACAAACTTCTTTTGCAAGTTTCTTACGATTTTGCTGATATTAAGCTGGGTATCTGCCTGCACCATCAAACAAACCCTATGGTTCTCTATAGTCACCTTTTCTAATTTGACTTTAAGCTCTTTGCATAACTGCTTTAATTTTTGAGCAATAGGTGCCTCTTCGCACTCACTGAGCCTATTAGTATGATTTTTGATGTACCAAGTAATATGATATTGCCATAGCTCTTGCTTCTGGCACCCATTTGCTGTCTGTATTATTTTATCCATTGTCTTTCCTCATCACATATTTTCTAGACTTCTACCGAAATCAGTTCATTATACTACGGGCCACTAAGGAGTACAAGTTAGGGAGACCTTGCGTCTTCTACTATGCTTATGCATGCAAAAAACCTCCTAGGCGCATCTAAGAGGTTTTTGCTCATTTAATTTATTTAATGAATTTGACTGTGGAATGCTTGGAGAGATTTGATGGTATCACCCAATCCACCTTTGACTGCCTTAATCCCCTCAACAGTAGCTTTTGCTCCTGCCATCGTTGTCACATAAAATACACGTTTTCTAATGGCTGCTTTACGGATATAGCCATCGTCATCTGCACCTTCTTTATCATTTGGTGTATTAATGACAATTTGAACTTGATTATTGGTAATAGCGTCTAAAATATCCGGTCTACCTTGTCTGCGTTTGAAGATGCTTTGAGCCTCTACACCTGACGCATTAAGTATCCGTGCTGTACCCGTTGTTGCAATAATTTTAAAGCCACAAGCTGCAAATTCTTTAGCAATTTCTACAACTTCAGCTTTATCAGCATCATTCACACTAATAAGTACTGTACCTTCTAAAGCAATTTTTGTTTGTGTCGCTTCTTGGGCCTTGTAGTATGCCTCTCCGAAGTTATCTGACATCCCTAATACTTCTCCTGTAGAGCGCATCTCTGGTCCAAGTAACGGATCAACTTCATGGAACATATTGAATGGGAATACAGCTTCTTTGACACCATAATGTGTAAAAGCTTTGTCCCTTAAATTTGGCACAGGTGATGGTACCCCTAAGAGGTCACTCGTAATAATTTGTGTTGCTAGCTTCACCATCTGAATATCACATACTTTAGACACAAGTGGTACTGTACGTGATGCACGTGGATTGGCTTCAAGCACATAGACTTTATTTCCTTCAATAGCATACTGCATATTCATTAAGCCACGTACATTCATTTCTTTGGCGATTTTCTTGGTATACTCTTTGATTACCCTTACGTTTTCATCTGAAATATTAAGAGATGGTAAAACACACGCTGAATCACCTGAGTGAATACCTGCAAGTTCAATATGTTCCATCACAGTCGGTACAAACACATTTTCGCCATCACTAATCGCATCTGCCTCACACTCTAGGGCATTGTGTAAGAATCTGTCGATTAAGATTGGGCGATCTGGTGTGACACCTACTGCTGCTTTCATATAAACTTCTAAGCTGGCTGGCTCATGCACAATCTCCATTCCACGGCCTCCAAGTACATAAGATGGTCTTACCATCACAGGATAGCCAATACGCTCTGCAATCTCTAATGCTTCTTGTGTATCCACTGCCATACCTGACTCTGGCATAGGAATTTCAAGTTTATCCATCATTTCTCTAAACAAATCTCTATCCTCAGCAAAATCAATGGTCTCAGGTGTCGTCCCGAGTATTCTCACCCCTGCCTTCTTAAGATCTGCTGCAAGATTAAGCGGGGTTTGCCCACCAAATTGCGCAATCACACCCACTGGTTTTTCTTTGTCATGGATACTTAAGACTTCTTCTAATGTAAGAGGCTCAAAATAAAGCTTATCTGATGTATCATAATCTGTGGATACCGTTTCAGGATTACAGTTAATCATGATTGTTTCAAATCCGAGTTCTCTAAGGGCTGTCGCTGCGTGAACACAACAATAATCAAACTCAATCCCTTGGCCAATACGGTTTGGTCCACTTCCCAGAATCATAATTTTAGGCTTTCCTTGGCTAACAGGTACACTATCTTCTATATGATAACTAGAGTAATAATAAGCTGAGTCTGGTGTGCCGCTTACATGGACCCCTTCCCAAGCTTCTTTGATGCCATAGTCAAGACGCGCCTCACGTACACTCTCTTCTGATACATCTAGTAACTGTGCCAAGTAGCGATCTGCGAATCCATCTTTTTTGGCTGTTTCTAAAACTTCTCTTGAAGGAATGCTTCCCTTTTGTGCAATTAATTGTTGTTCTTCATCAACAAGTTCTTTCATCTGCTCAATAAAGTAAGGCTTAATTTGAGTGAGGTCAAAAAGTTCCTGTACGGTTGCGCCTTTACGTAAGGCTTCATACATAATGAACTGTCTTTCACTTGTTGGAATCGTTAACATTTGTAACAATTCACCTTTGGTTTTATGATTAAAGTCTTTGGCAAAACCAAGACCATATCTTCCTGTCTCTAAGCTACGAATAGCCTTTTGGAAAGCTTCTTTGTAAGTCTTTCCAATACTCATGACTTCACCTACTGCACGCATTTGTGTCCCTAATTTATCTTCTGCTTTTTTGAACTTTTCAAAAGCCCAACGTGCAAATTTGATAACGATATACTCCCCATCAGGCTTATACTTGGCAAGTGTGCCATATTTCCCACAAGGGATATCTTCAAGGGTTAGACCTGTTGCAAGCATTGCTGACACAAGGGCAATAGGAAATCCTGTGGCTTTAGATGCCAGCGCTGAAGACCTTGATGTCCTTGGATTAATCTCAATAACAATAATACGTCCTGTCTCTGTATGACGTGCAAACTGTACGTTGGTGCCACCGATAACCTCTATCGCCTCTACGATTTTGTAGGCTTGGCGCTGAAGTTCTTGCTGCACATCTTCTGCAATCGTCAACATAGGTGCTGAGCAGAAGGAGTCCCCTGTATGTACGCCAAGTGGGTCAATGTTTTCAATGAAACATACAGTAATCATATTCCCTTTGGCATCTCTTACAACTTCAAGCTCAAGTTCTTCCCATCCGAGGATTGACTCCTCAACTAATACCTGCCCCACAAGACTTGCCTGTAATCCCCTTGCGCACACTGTTCTGAGCTCATCTGTATTGTAGACAAGCCCGCCACCAGCACCGCCCATTGTATAAGCTGGACGAAGTACCACAGGGTAGCCAAGTTCATCCGCAATAGCCAAAGCCTCATCCACTGTATACGCCACTTCACTACGTGCCATTTCTATCCCTAATGTATCCATTGTCTTCTTAAATGCTATACGGTCTTCCCCTCGTTCAATAGCATCTACCTGTACCCCTATAACTTCTACATTATATTTTTTGAGTATACCAAGTTTATCTAACTCTGAGCACAAGTTAAGCCCTGACTGCCCACCTAAGTTGGGTAATAACCAATCAGGTCTCTCTTTTGCAATAATCGCCTCTAGACGTGTTGCATTAAGAGGCTCTATATACGTAATATCTGCAACTTCAGGATCCGTCATAATCGTGGCTGGATTGGAATTCACAAGAATAATCTCATGCCCTAACTTTCGAAGTGCTTTGCATGCCTGTGTTCCTGAATAATCAAATTCACATGCCTGCCCAATAATAATAGGCCCTGAACCAATAATTAAAACCTTCTTAGATAATACTTTATTCTCCATTTAACACAACCCTCCAACATTTTTTTACACACATCAATCGTTTAGATTATATCACCTATTAAAAATATTTTGAAGTATTTTGAATTTTTATGACATGTTTTTTACATTATCTTATCTTGTGTGCTATTTTTCAAAAATCATATTGGGGTAAAGCCTTTCCATTCTCTCATCTGTATATTTCTGATCAAAATAAACCCAAATACTATGATTCTCAGCTACCTCCCCCGCTCTACGTTGTGTCCACCTCTCCACTGCCAAGGCCGACATGATTGTATTAAAAATCATAAAAACAAGTAGTAACCAAGTCAGAATTTTCCCTATTTTATTAGGAATCTTCACAATCCAACTCAGCAAAATAGGATAAATCCCTTTAATCCATATAAGCGCTAATATTCCCCAAAAAAATGAATACAATAAATTGACCCTACCATTAAGATTGAACGGGAGCTTGGAGTAATCCCATGAGACTGCTCCAAAAAGCATCTGCTGAATCACAGAACAAATATACTCTACAATACTCCCAATGATTACCCCACCTACAAAGATGGTAGATTCTTTTTTATTACGGATACCATATAATCCTATGGCCATGGCTACCGTCCCAAATCCATACACCAAATTAAATGGTCCATAGATCAATCCCACCCTACTCTCATACTGTAGTCTCGTGCACATACACCATATCGTCTCTATAACAACCCCCAAGAAGCATCCTATAAAAAATATCCAGAATAATTTATAGAAGTTGATTCCCCTAGCAAAATGGTTGATTGTTTTTTCCTGTCTCTCCATTTGACTGATGTTTGGTAATTTAAATTTATCTTTCATATGGTTTTCCCGCCTCTTTGCTCGTATCACTCTCCTTTAAAACTATTCATCCTAGCGACGTTGTAGTCTATTATTTTGAACTTTCATCCTGAAATTTCTTTGCCATGCAGTAGTATGAATACCCTTCTATTTTCTGAGAATCAAGAGTCCCTTGTCCAAATACTTCTCCATCGGCACTTTGATGATCATATTATGTACCTCTATCTCTTTTGGACGCCACCCTTTAAGCATATCGAATGCTTGATATGTCTCTTCAAACAACTTCTCTGAGGATTCTTCCCCTCCTACTTGCTTCGTCTTACCTATATGTAACACCACCTGAATCATCTTAACAAATGCCATATCCTGATGATTCAGATAATTTCTAAGTAGCCCACGTGCTTCTCTCTCCTTAGATGTACCTTCCTCTGCTTCACTGTATTCTCTCATCAACTGCTTTACCTGTTCTAATTCTACTTGATAGCGTTCTAGTAATTGTCTCATTCTTTTCTCCTTATCTATGATGTAAAGTTTTAGTTACCCTTCATATTATACCTTCTCTCTCTCCATATTTCACTATCTGATCCAACCACAAAAAATAAAGCTCTTGAACTATGCGTCAAGAGCCTTATCTGATTATCCTATTTGCACCAGTGAAACTTGCACTTCTGAGAAAGTCCTGCTTCCACCTGAGTTGTTGACAAGCGTTAAAATATTGGTCCCCGCTCCCGTAACAACGATTGCTGTTCCAGTCATTTCCGGACTATAGTTATAACCATTACCACTTACTATAACAGTCGTTCCTGCAATAGCCACACTATTTAAGGCTAAATTCATACCCTGATCAAGTCCTGCAACAATATTATTACCTACAGCTCTATAGGTGACTAAATACTGCGTATTAGGTGCTAACACAATATTCGTGGAACCTGCACTATGTGAAATATTGGTTCCATTAAGTGTTATATTTGTTGCTAAGGGGATAGCCGTTTGATCTGCAACTGTTGTTGCTGTCCCTTGCACAATAAAAGCATTACTTGTTGTTAAAGTATTCCCTGTAGGTCCTGTTGGTCCCGTAACTCCTGTGGCTCCTGTTGGCCCTGTTGCCCCTGTAGGTCCTGTTGGCCCTGTTGGTCCCGTAACTCCTGTGGCTCCTGTTGGCCCTGTTGGTCCCGTTGCCCCTGTATCTCCTGTTGGCCCTGTTGGTCCTCCCGCTGGCCCTGTTGGCCCTGTCGGACCTGTGACACCTGTAGCTCCTGTTGCTCCTGTTGGCCCTGTTACCGGAACTCCTGTATCTGTGGTCCCAATAATCCAATGACCATTAACACCTATAACAGGTGTCAAACCGGCTTGCCCTGTATAGCCTGTTGGTCCGGTGGCTCCCTGAGCTCCTGTTGGCCCTATCGCTCCTGTTGGGCCCGTTGCCCCTGTGGCTCCTGTAGCTCCCGTCGGACCTGTTGGTCCCCCTGCTGGCCCTGTTGGCCCTGTTGGCCCTATCAAGCCACTTGCTCCTGTATATCCCGTAGGTCCTGTTGCGCCTGTGGCTCCTGTAGCTCCCGTTGGGCCTGTTGGCCCTGTTGGGCCTCCTGCTGGGCCTGTTGGCCCTTGAGCAGGTACCCCTGTATCCGTACAACCTACAAACCAATTACCATTAGGTCCTATATACGGCACTTGGCATCCACAACCTGACCCTGATGAACATCCTCCACATTGAGAGCTTGATCCATAATTACTAGCTCCACCGTTGGTCCAATAATAATTATTCGCCATAATACTCACCCCTTTATTAAAATACTCATTAACGACACTAAAATAGCCATTAAAGATACTATATTCTATGTTTCCATTCACTTGTTTGTTCTATTTTGACATGATTTTATGCCAACATACAAATCCCAATACCTACGTATAGTAACTCTCTATTGGGAGTACCCTTGTATTGAAATGCTATTCTTTATTAATCTTTATACTTTACAAATTTGCTAACTTTTTAGACTGTTTACACAAAATTACATTTGTGTTATAGTCTTCTATACGCTTAATTTATACCAATTTGTGTATACTAATCCTAGCACTTTATCTAGAAAGGACATCATCAGATATGACACTAAACTTCGACATCTATGAGACAATGGCTCTGGTATCTCTTGTATTTTATACAGGTAAATGCCTCCGTAATAAATTTTCAGTCTTTATGAAGTATTGCATCCCTCCCTCTGTTGTGGGTGGTTTTGTTTTTGCACTACTGATTCTTCTATTAAATATAACAGGATTCGCAACCATTCAGTTAGATACCACACTCCAAAACATTTTTATGACCGCCTTTTTTACAAGTATTGGTTTTACCGCCAGTATCAAAATACTTAAGCAAGGAGGCTTTAAAGTCCTTACCTTTTTAGGACTCGCCATCCTACTTGTTATTTCTCAAAACCTAGTAGGGGTAACACTTGCATCTGCATTTGACTTATCACCACTTCTTGGTCTATGTACGGCCTCTATCCCCATGATTGGTGGTCATGGTACAGCTGGTTCTTTTGGCCCTATTCTAGAGGATATGGGGGTTGTAAGTGCTACCACGATTTCCATCGCCTCTGCAACTTTTGGTCTTATTATGGGTAGTATTATTGGCGGCTTAGTGGCTAGAACACTTATTCTTCGCCACAAACTAAGCACCGTACGGGATGAAAATTCACCGACACCTCCAGAAGAAGTCGGTGATTATAATGAAGAAAATCATAATATACTCTCTTTCAAGAAACTCATGTCCGCAGCCTGCCTGCTCTTTATTGCAATGGGACTTGGGTCTATCGTTTCCAAGCTCATCCAATCCTCTGGGCTGGCTTTTCCTTCTTATATTGGTGCCATGCTAGTGGCAGCCATTATCAGAAATATTTATGACTTCAGGGGTACAGAGCTTGTAGAAAAAGAAATAGAGACACTTGGTGGTCTTAGCCTATCCTTCTTCTTAACAATGGCACTTATGGCACTCAAACTATGGCAGCTCTTTGACCTTGCCTTACCACTGCTGATCATGTTAGGTGCCCAAGTCTTACTGGTTGGCCTATTTGCATACATTATCACTTACCGCACTATGGGCAAAAACTACGAAGCGGCTGTATTTGCTTCTGCAATCTGTGGATTCGGTATGGGGGCAACACCAAATGCTATTGCCAATATGGACGAGCTTACCAATCGCTACGGTTTTGTGCATACCCCGTACTTTGTCGTTCCTATTGTAGGCTGCCTATTTATTGACTTTGTGAACTCTGCTATTATTACTATCTTTATTAATCTTTTTGCCTAGTATAAGGGGCACAAATAAGAGGGCTATGAAACAAGAAAAATCAAACTCGTTTCATAGCCCTCTTATTTTAGTGATAATTTTTAAGATACCTTAGCAACATCCCACCTACGATAACCAGTGTGATGATGTCTGCAAGAGGCTGTGCTAACCAAACACCATCCACTCCAAATCCTCTTGGCAAGATGAGTATCAATGGTATCAAAACAATAACCTGTCTCAGAAGACTTAAAAACACTGCACGCTTAGAGTCTCCTATAGTCTGAAAATAAACTGCACCCAAAATAGAAATCCCTATAGCGGGGAGGGCTAGCAAATGCATACCTATACCATTGATTGCTAACGCTGTTAAGTACACATCTTGTGTAAATATCCCCACAAAGAACTCAGGCATACAACGGATTAAAATCCACCCTACTACCAATACACCTGTAGCCGCAGACATCGCTAGATATAAGGTCCTCTTTGTACGCCTTATCTCCCTCGCGCCGTAGTTGTAGGCAACTATAGTCTGCATCCCTTGGCTAATCCCATAAACAGGCATCAAAAACAGCAGTCCTATAGACGTTATGGTGGTCATTGCACCTATTGCCAAATCGCCCCCATAACTTCCTAGTATCCTGTTTGTCACTAGGTGAATACTCCCCGCTGCTAACTCCATAAAAAAC
>JBOFEH010000080.1:0-1881 GCA_051647765.1 Cellulosilyticaceae bacterium
CAAAAACCAAAGGGGTTATTAGCAGATAAGACAAGAACAATGATTTATCTTCAAACATCTGGAGGAGATTTCCCGTTCTTTATTGAATTTAAAGTGAACCATGGTGTACAATATTGTAAAGACTTATTTAAGGGCTTAGGCATCAAACATTTTGAGAAGATATTAATAGAGGGTGTTGTGCAATATGAAGCAGACCAACAAAAATATCTCAGTAAAGCCCATGAGCAAATCAATGAACTGATTAATAAGTTAGAATAGAATACAACATGAAAAAGAGGGGGAAGTATGAAAAAAGTACTTAAATTTCTATTTAGTAGAATGTGTATAGTAGGGGTACTGATTTTAATTCAGGCAATGATACTGGCAAGTGTTATTCTAAAAATATCCGATTACTTCGTTTATTTTTATGCTTTTTGTACCCTGCTGAGTATAGCTGCTGTGCTATATATTTTGAGTACTACAGCGAATCCATCTTACAAATTAGCTTGGACTATTCCTATATTGATTATCCCTGTATTTGGGGGATTATTCTATCTGATGTTTGGGATGAATAATGTAGGTAAGCGGCTCAGAAAACAGATGAAATTGGTGGCAGAGCAAAGTGAGGCACTCTTAGTTCAAGACATGGAAGTGTTAGAAGAAATAGGTAGCCAAGATAAGCGTATTCTAACACAAGTCAATTATATCAAGGACTGCTCGTTGTTTCCGATTTACAGAAATACCACAACCAAGTACCTTAGCCCAGGAGAAGTATTTTTTGATAAACTCAAAGAGGAACTAGAGAAAGCAGAACACTTTATTTTTATGGAATATTTTATTATCCAAGAAGGTGTGATGTGGGATGGTATATTGGAGATTCTGACACGAAAAGCAGCAGAGGGCGTAGATGTACGTGTCATGTACGATGATGTAGGGACTATTCAAACATTGCCTTACAAATACAATGAAAAATTAGAGCAGCTAGGGATCAAGACAGCTGTGTTTAATGAGATTACAGCGGCATTATCACTCAAGATGAATAACCGTGACCATAGAAAAATAACAGTTATTGATGGGCATACAGGATTTACAGGTGGCATCAACCTTGCAGATGAGTATATCAATGAATATGAAAAACATGGGCATTGGAAAGACGCAGCATTGATGATGAAAGGTGAAGCCGTATGGAATCTCACCCTGATGTTCTTACAAATTTGGAATTTTGAAAGACCGGAAAAAGATCAGTATGATGACTATAGACCGAGACGTCATCATCCAGAGCCTTTTGAGTCAGATGGGTACGTACAACCTTATGCAGATAGTCCATTAGATGGAGAAGTATTAGGTGAGAACGTCTATCTCAATATCATTAATAAGGCAAAAGATTATGTGTATATTAATACCCCGTATTTGATAGTAGACAATGAACTGGTTACGGCGCTTACACTTGCAGCAAAAGGTGGCATAGATGTCCGTATCGTTACACCACATCATGCAGATAAATGGTTCGTGCACATACTCACTAGAGCATACTATCCTCAGCTTATTGAGGCAGGGGTTAAGGTGTATGAGTATACACCAGGATTTATTCACTCCAAGACATTTGTCAGCGATGACGAAGTAGGAGTAGTAGGGACCATTAACCTCGACTTTAGAAGTCTCTATCTCCATTTTGAATGTGCAACATGGATGTATAAGACGAAGGCAGTACATGACATGAAACAAGATTTCCTCAAGACACTTAAGCTCTGCCAAGAGATTACACTAGAGGAAGCCCATCACGTGAGGTGGTATAATAGACTCATTAGGTCTATACTCAGAGTGTTCTCACCCCTGATGTAAAAATAAAGACATGAAAAAAGCCCTTATCTCAAAGGGCTTTTTTCATGTCTTTGGCTATCT
>JBOFEH010000081.1:0-24142 GCA_051647765.1 Cellulosilyticaceae bacterium
AGGGAGGGAAAGAAATGTCAGAGGTTACTGTTCGCGAAAATGAAACTTTAGATAGTGCTCTTCGCCGTTTTAAAAGAAATTGTGCTAAAGCAGGTATCATGCAAGAAATTCGTAAAAGAGAACATTACGAAAAGCCAAGTGTAAAACGCAAAAAGAAATCAGAAGCAGCACGCAAAAAAAATAGACAATACTAAGAATTAGTAGTCTATTTTATGAACTGAATGAGTCTAGCGCGTACTGGACTAGTCAGTAGATAGTTCAAGAGCAATTAAGCTAAGAAACTATACAAACCCCAGAAACGATTATCGTTTCTGGGGTTTTTGACTTTTTAAGGAATGAAGATTAAAACAAATATGTATACCTGTCCCCCCTTTAGCATACTATATATTTGAGGAGGGGTTGCTATGGTCAAAAAAAATGAAAGTCAACACGCGGATACGGTAGATCGTTTAGATAAGGTAACGTCGTTGTTTGAAATACCAAAAGAAACGGTATTGGATGTACCTATTATTCATATGATAGGCAAAAAAGAAATAAGTATTGAGAATTTTGATGGGATTATAGAGTATGGGGATAAGACGATCCGATTAAAAACAAATGATGGCATTTTGAGTATTAGAGGAGAGACTTTGCAGGCTAAAAGTATGACGTCTGAAGTCATTAAAATAAAAGGAAATATTGAAAGTATTTCATTTGATTGCTAGGGGGGGAGACTTTGTTTGTATCTGTATGGAATTATTTCGCGGGCTATGTTATAGTAGAAGTAAGTGGCTATGCGTTAGAGAAGTTCATAAACTGCGCATTGCAAGAAGATATTTATTTTTGGGATGTGAAAAGAGAATCACATAAGCTTTATTTTAAGACATCAATTAAGAACTTTAAGCAGTTAAAACAGTCAGCTAAGCAGACGCGGTGTAGAATGAAGATTGTAGATAAGTGTGGATTGCCTTTTACAATGTTCAGATATCGTAGAAGAAAAGTCTTGGCGAGTGGGATTGTTTTATTTGCTGTTATTTTATACATATTATCATCATTTGTATGGTTGGTGGAAGTTGAAGGGACAAGTCGATTACAGGAAACAGATTTAATTAGTACACTAGAGAACAATGGTTTTACTGTAGGCAAAATGAAGAATAAACTCGATTTAAGAGAAGCTGAGCAATGTTTAGTTAAAAATTATTCGGATATTATATGGGCAGGCATTAAGTTTGAGGGGACCAAGTTAGTTGTACAAGTTACAGAGTCTGTCCCAAAACCTAAGATGTATGATAAGTCTGTGTCCACACATTTAGTAGCAAAAAGAGATGGATTGATAACCTATATTGCTACGGATAAGGGCATTCCACAAGTGCAAAAAGGGGATACTGTGAAAAAAGGAGATGTCCTTGTATCAGGGGCAATAACACTTCAAGATGATTTAGGAACAGTAAGATATACCCATTCAGATGCCAAGGTCACAGCTAAAACGTGCTATACCTTGAAAGCCACCATGCCACGCACTAAAATCGAAAAACAATATACAAATCATGCTAAAAAGAACTTTAGAGTGCGTCTGTTTGGAACATACATTCCACTATACACAAGTGGTCCAAGATACACGTATTTTGATACAGTTGTTACTTTGAATCAATTTAAGCTTACAGATTTATTCCCACTACCTTTTTATTTCGAAAAAACAGAGTATATTGAGTATGTGCCAACACCCGTTGATCTAGAGATGGAAAGTGTCAAAGACCAATTGGAAGGTAAGCTTTATGATGAGTTATCAAAGCAGATTGGCACGGAGGGTAAAGTACTTTACTATGAAATAAACTACGAGGAAGATGAAAAACAAATTACTGCAATGCTTAATGCACTTGTTGAGGAAGGGATTACACAAGAGATACCCGTTACTCAAGAGGAAATGCTTTCATTGCAAAATAAACAAGAAGGAGTTCAGCCATGACTAATTATTCCAATGAAAAGAAATTCAAGGTGCCTACGGAGTATGTACCGATTTTATTTGGTAAGTTTGATGAATATCTGATTATGCTTGAAAATGCCTTTGGTGTACGCATTGTAGCGAGAGAAGAATCATTAAAAATAATGGGTGAGCAAGAAGCGGTGAGTTTAGTTGTGAAGGTATTGACGGAGTTGGTTGGCTTTATTAAAAGAGGCGATACTATCGATACACAGATCATTCATTACACAATGGATTTGGTGAAGTCAAAGAGAGAAGAAGCACTCAAGGAAATGAATAATGACTTGGTTACAGTCACCTATGCAGGAAAACCTATTAAGGTAAAGACTGTAGGGCAGAAAGAATATATTGATGCCATCAAGAAGAATATGATTGTATTTGGTGTGGGGCCTGCAGGAACAGGGAAAACATACTTGGCTATGGCTATGGCAGTACAAGCGTTCCGCAAAAATGAAGTGAGTAAAATCATTTTGACACGACCAGCTATTGAGGCAGGGGAAAAGCTAGGCTTTCTTCCAGGAGATTTGCAAAGTAAAGTAGATCCGTATTTAAGACCATTATATGATGCCTTATTTGAAATCATGGGGCCAGATCAATTTGAAAAGAATATGGAAAAGGGACTTATTGAGGTTGCGCCATTGGCGTATATGCGAGGGAGAACCCTTAATAATGCATTTATTGTGCTGGATGAGGCTCAAAATACAACACCACAACAGATGAAGATGTTTCTTACACGATTAGGATTTAATTGTAAGGCTGTTGTGACGGGAGATTTGACACAAGTTGATTTGCCAACCGATAAAAAGAGTGGTTTAAAAGAAGCTATGAAAGTATTGCCTAATATTGATAATATAGTATTTAGCTATTTAACACGAGAGGATGTTGTGAGACATCCACTTGTTCAAAAGATTGTAGATGCATATGATGCTTACGATGAGAGACATCAAAAACATCATAAAGACAAAAAGTAGTGAGCGTGTGTACCAAAGATAAGTGTGAGGGGGCGATACAATGAAGAGAGAAAAGTATTTAGAGAACGTTTTATTAATGTTTTCTATTTTAATTACTTTTTTTGCGGTCATTTCAGGTAACTTTTTTGGGGAAAAGTTGACACTTGAAATAGGACAGATTTCATCTGAAACGATTTATGCACCATTTCAAGTAGAAAATGAACTTGCAACAGGGCGAAAAAAAGCTTTGGCAGCTCAAACAGTATCACCAGTGTATACCATTGATCATAGTGTTCAAGAACAGGCACTAGAAACCATCGATTTGTTGTTTAAGTATATTGAGGTGATTAAGACTTCCGGCATTGCGGAAAGTTATAATATTTCACAAGTTGAGCAATTGCAAATCAAATCCCCTATTAGTTTATACGCAGATGAATACGATTTTCTCTTGAAACAAGATTTAGCCATGCTTCAGACAATGCATGATACAGCGATTAATATTACTAAGTTGATGTTTGAAGAGGGTGTAGATGAGACAGAAAATACAAGTACGATCATTCGTGGGTTATTAGAAGAAACTTCCCTGACAGGGCTTTACCAAAAAGTGACTTATGAAATTGTTTCTTCCCAGATGAGGGTCAATCATATTATTGACATAGAGGCGACGGAGAAGGCACGTATCCAAGCGATGGAAACAGTTGAGCCTATCTATATCCTCCAAGGGGAGAAAATTATAGGACAAGGTAGTCGCTTGACAGAAGAGTCTTATTTGATTTTGCAAAAAGTAGGCTATCTTGATACGGACACGTCTGATAAATATACACAATATATAGGGATTATGATCCTACTCATTCTAACTATCGTGTTTTTTGCAAAGTACATTCGAACCACAACATTTATTAAGGATTTTGAGTTTAAACAAAATAGTCTGTTATTTATCTTATACATTATCTCTGTAGGCATGATTACAGTGATGACATCTACTAAATTTTTCTATTTACCACTGGCTATTGGCCCTATGCTTATTGCAATTCTCATGAGAAAAGATATTGCTTTTGTTTTTCAAGTCGTACTATTGGTATTAGCTGCACTTATTCATAAAGGAGATATTTTGTTCATTTTATATCTCCTCATTTCGGGGATTTTAAGCATAGTGATTATTTCTAATATGCAGGAGCGTAAACAAACCGTTAAAAGTGCTCTTATTGTAGGACTGACGTATGGAAGTGTGTATTTAGGGTTAAAGTTAGTAGTAGGGGTATCACTTAATGCTGTATTACTTGCAGAATCTTTGCAGGCAGGACTGGTAGGGTTATTATGTGTAGTGGTAGTTGTGGGAAGCTTGCCTTTATGGGAGGCAGCTTTTGGGTTTATTACGCCTATTCAGCTCTTAGAGTTAACCAATCCTAACCAACCCATTCTCAAAAGACTTTTGATTGAGGCAACAGGAACATATTATCATAGCCTGTTGGTGGCAAATTTGGCTGAGTCAGCAGCGGATAGTATTGGTGCCAATCCTCTTATGGCAAGAGTGGGTGGTTATTACCACGATATAGGCAAGCTAGAGTGTGTGAATTATTTTAAAGAAAACCAAGTGAGAGAGAATCCACACGATTACATGCAACCACTACAGAGTGCACATATTATTAAATCTCATGTGACGTCGGGGATTGTATTAGCACAAACCTATAAATTACCACTGTGTATCAAAGATATTATTATGCAGCATCATGGCAAGAGTACAATGCAATACTTCTATATTAAAGCAAGAGAAATGGATGATACTGTAGCAGAGCATCATTTTAGTTACCCAGGGCCAAAGCCTCAAACAAAAGAAGCAGCACTTGTGATGCTAGCAGATGTAGTAGAAGCTACAGTGCGTTCCATGCAGCATAAGATTGGTGTTGAGTTATCAGTAGAAGATATTGTCAGAAAAATGGTAAAACAGAAATTAGAAGAAGGAGAATTAGATGAATGTCCATTATATATTTCGGACATTGAAAAAATTATTCTCTCCTTTACAAGAATGCTCAAAGGTATGTATCATGAGCGTATAGAATATCCAGAAAGAAAGGGACAGTAGAATGACATTATATTTAGAAGACGAGACTGGATTTTTTGAAAACAACAAAGCGCTTTGGGAACAAGCTCAGCATGTGATGGAAGCTTGCCTAGATGAAGAAAAAGTACCTTACGAAGTAGAGGTAAGTGTTACTGTAGTCAATAGTGATGAAATCCATCAAATTAATCTTGAGCATAGACAAATAGATAGACCAACCGATGTTTTATCATTTCCACAAATTGACCCAGCATCAAATGGTGTGATATTATGGGATGATATTGACCACACTATGGTTATGAACCTTGATACGGAGAATCTGATTTTAGGTGATATTGTACTTTGTGACGATATTGCAAAAGAACAGGCTGCTGCATATGGGCATTCTTTAGAGCGTGAAGTATGTTTCCTAATTGCACATAGTATGTTTCATTTGTTGGGCTACGACCATATGAATGAACATGATGAAAAATTAATGTTTTCTAAGCAAGAGAAAGTACTTGAGCAGCTCAGTATCTTAAGATAGGAGAGTGGGTTATGCAATATGAAGAGTTAGTTAGATGTGCGCATGAAGCAAAAGAAAAGGCTTATGCACCTTATTCTAAATTTAAAGTGGGTGCAGCACTTCTTACTAAGACAGGAAAAATATATACAGGATGTAATATTGAAAATGCATCTTATGGCGCAACAAACTGTGCTGAACGAACAGCTATTTATAAAGCGGTTTCTGAAGGTGAAACAGAAATTGTAGCGATTGCGGTGGTGAGTAGTGGGCATGAATTCACTTATCCGTGCGGTATTTGTAGACAAGTCATTGCAGAGTTTATGAAAGATGGTGAACTTGTTTTTGAAAATAGTAAAGGTGAGCTTCAGGTTATTTCGCTCAAAGAGCTATTCCCGTATTCATTTACACAAGAAGATTTATTGACACTAGGAGGAACAAATGAAAAAACAATTTAAATCAGGATTTATTTCTATTATAGGAAGACCCAATGTAGGGAAATCTACACTTATGAATCGCTTAATTGGTGAAAAAATTGCCATTATGTCTAACAAACCACAGACAACAAGACATCGTGTACAATCTATTTTGACAACAGATGATTTTCAGGCTATTTTTATTGATACACCAGGGATTCATACACCTAAGAACAAGTTGGGTGAATATATGGTCAAAGCTGCCCATACAACACTAAATGAAGTGGATGTCGTTTTGTTTTTAGTAGAGGCGGAAGCTAAAATTGGCAAGTTAGATAGTGAGATTATTGAAAAACTACAGCATATTAAAACACCAGTATTCTTATGTATTAATAAGATCGATAGTGTATCAAGAGAAGAAGTACTTAAGGTGATAGATGTGTATAAAGAATGTATGCCATTTGCAGAGATTATTCCTATTTCTGCTTATGAGGGTAATAATGTGGAGTCATTATTAGGCTGTATTCAAAAATATCTACCTGAAGGGCCACAGTTCTTCCCAGGAGATATGATTACTGACCAACCTGAAAGACAGCTAGTAGCAGAACTTATTCGTGAAAAGGCACTGCATTTATTAGATAAGGAAATTCCACATGGGATTGCTGTGGAAATTGATACAATGAGAAAGCGTGAAAATAGTAATATTGTAGATATTGAAGCAACTATAGTATGTGAAAGAGATTCACATAAACGTATTATCATTGGTAAACAAGGTGCTATGATTAAGGATATTGGTTCAAAAGCAAGAAGAGATATGGAGAGGTTGTTAGGCTCTAAAATTTATCTTACTTTATGGGTGAAAATTAAGAAAAATTGGAGAGATAGTGACTTTTTACTTAAAAACTACGGCCTTAGTGCACGTGACTTCCGCGAATAGAAGTCAAGGGGTTAGTAATTGGAAGTATTTAAGCAGAATAGTTTTTGGTAAGTTGCACACCCTATCATGTAGATAGCTAGTATAGGGGGTGTTCATATGATTCATAATCTTTGGAATTGCTTCGAAGCTACAGGACATATTGAAACTTATTTATCTTTCAAAGAATACGAGAGGACCCGTAATGCAGCTTCAATGACAACTCATATGGGTAGAGGTGAAAATGAAATTACATGATTGTGAATGTATCAGGTTTAATCATTAAAGAGTATGTCATAGGAGAGAGTGATAAATATATCACTCTCTTTACTAAAGAAATTGGTAAAATTCAAGTAGGTGCACCTAGGGCCAAGAAGTACGACAAAGGATTGGCTTCTGGAACGCAGTTGTTTGTATATGGAAACTTTGTGTTGGCATCGTATAAAGATACATATAAACTTATTAGTGTTGAGATTATTCATATGTTTCATCATTTGAGAGAAGATTTGATGACACTAAGCTATGCTACGTATTTTCTTGAGTTCATTAGTGAAGTTGCAGAAGAAGGTGCGGGCAATGAAAAATTACTTTCACTCACACTAAGGGGGTTACATACACTAAGGTCGGATAAGCCCTTTAAGCTTATTAGGCGTGTATTTGAACTACGAGCATTGTGCATATTGGGTTTTATGCCAGAGTTGTACAGATGTACTGGGTGTGGGCGTGTGTTGGGAGAAGAAGAAGCCCCTTGGCCATTTGTAGTAGGAGAGGGAGGATTGGTTTGTCCAAAATGTCGTGATTTTGGATTAGCTTATCAGTTGCTACCAACAACACTTTATACACTTAAATATATTGCTTTTGTTCCTATAAAAGAGGTGTATAAGTTTAATTTAGATGAACAGATTTTAAGTCAGTTATCCGATATATGTGATCTATGTGTTGCGTATTATATTGATAAGAAATTTAAGACTTTGGATTTTATTGAGGGCATAGAGACTGTATAGGCTTCTATGCTTTTATTTTTGCCTAAAAAAAGTAGAACCTTTATGGTATAATGAAAAGGAATATTTTAGGGCATTCTAAGAAGAAATTACTGAAGATAGAGGTGTGTTATGACAAAAAAGATATTGTTATTAGATGGGCTCAGTATTGCAAATAGAGCATTTTATGGGATTCCATTATTATCTAATAAAGCTGGAAACTATACAAATGCAATTTATGGATTTTTAAATATTATGCTTAGTATGATAGAGAAAGAAAAACCAGACTTAATAGGCGTCGCATTTGATGTGAGTGCTCCGACTTTTAGGCATATAGAGTTCAAGGAATATAAAGGCACACGTAAGGGAATGCCTGATGAATTACGTAGTCAGATTCCGGTGCTTAAGGAAGTTTTAGGTCTTATGACGATTCATCAAATAGAAAAAGCAGGGTTTGAGGCCGATGATTTATTAGGAACTTTAGCAAAAAAAGCTGAGACAGCAGGTTATCAGGTAGTTGTGATATCTGGGGACCGGGATTTACTACAGATTACATCAGAAAACGTTGAACTTAAGATTCCAAAGACCAAACTCAGTGGGACAGAGATTGAAAGTTACTATGCTAAAGACGTACTTGAAAAATATGAAGTGACACCACTAGCATTTATTGATGTCAAAGGGCTTATGGGAGATACATCGGATAATATTCCAGGTGTACCAGGGGTTGGAGAAAAAACAGCTATTAAGCTCATTAAACAATATGGGAACATGGAAAATTTATATGACCATCTTGATGAAATCAAACAAAAAAAATTAAATGAAAATCTAACTACCTATAGAGAACAAGCTTTTACGAGTAAAATGTTAGCCACTATTTTATGTGATGTAGACTTAGGAGAAGTGGATTGGGCAGATTTTGAATATACATTGCAGCCTAGTAGTGAAGCTGTTGAGATGCTTAAGGCATTAGAATTCAAGAAAATTATTGCAAAACTTCCAGCAGCAGACGTAGCGCCTGTAGAACAACATGAATTTGAGATGTTTACAGAGGAGACACTTAGTGCATTTGTAGAGCAGTGTAAGCAATTGCCGATCAGTATAAGTTATAGGCTAGAAGGAGAGCAACTAGAACTGGGCTTCTCTAATGGACAAAGGATTGGGTGGATTGACTGTGATAAGCATGCCGGTTGTCTAAAAAAACTCTTTAACGATAGCCAGATGAAGTGGGTTATTTATGACAGCAAAAAGTTGCGTCATTATTTAGGAAGACAAGGCATAAGTATACTGGGAGATGTGTTTGATTGTTTTATTGCAGCTTACTTGCTGAGCCCGACAGAAGCCACTTATACAATGGATGATTTATTAGATGTCTACCTTGATCAAGCACCTATTCAACAAACTAAAGAAGAACCACTTCATCTATGGAAGTTATATGGTACGATAAAAGATAAATTAGAAGCGTATGAGATGACAAGCTTATTTGAAGAAATCGAGATGCCTCTAGTAGAAGTATTATATGATATGGAAAGAGAAGGTATTAGTGTTGATAAGAAGGCATTAGAGACATATGGTACGGAATTAACAGGGATGATAGAAGTTGTTGAAAAAGACATATATGAAACATGTGGTGAAGTCTTTAATATTAACTCGCCAAAGCAACTTGGGGTTGTTTTGTTTGAAAAAATGGGAATTCCCCCTATCAAAAAAACGAAAACAGGTTATTCAACCGCAGCAGAAGTGTTAGAGAAACTCAAAGATGATTATCCTGTAGTTGAAAAAATATTAGAGTATAGACAATACATGAAATTAAAATCAACCTATGTGGATGGTCTATTACAACTCTTGACTAGTGAGTCTAAAATTCATTCTACATTCAATCAGACAGTAACAGCCACAGGACGTATTAGTTCCACAGAGCCTAATCTTCAAAATATACCTATTAGATTACCGTTAGGACGCCAAATTAGAAAAGTATTTGTGCCACGGTCAGAAGACTATATCTTTTTAGATGCCGATTATTCCCAAATCGAGCTACGTGTGTTGGCTGCTATCGCAGAGGATGAAAAGCTTATTCATGCATTTACCAATGGATTAGATATTCATACCTTAACAGCATCTGAAGTATTCCATACACCGTTTGATGAAGTAACGGCATTACAGCGTAGTAATGCTAAAGCTGTTAATTTTGGGATTGTATACGGGATTAGCGCATTTGCACTTGCAGAGGATCTTAAAATTTCTCAAAAAGAAGCAGATGCCTATATTAGTGGGTATTTTGAGAAATATCCTGCTATCAAAAATTACTTGGAGTATGTGGTGTCATTTGCCAAAATGCACGGTTATGTTGAAACCATTTTTAATAGAAGGCGTGACATTCCGGAAATGGCATCTAAAAACTTTAATATAAGAGAGTTTGGAAAGCGTGTAGCCATGAATACACCAATTCAAGGGGCTGCTGCGGATATTATCAAAATTGCGATGATTCGTGTTGCTGGTGCACTTAAATCAAAAACACTTAAATCAAAACTGATTCTTACAGTACATGATGAGCTTTTATTAGAAGTTTATAAGCCAGAGTTAGAAGAGGTGGCACAATTACTCAAATATGAAATGGAACAAGCGGTCAATTTGGCAGTACCACTCAGTGTGGATGTGCACAGTGGCCAAAATTGGCTTGAAGCCAAATAGAGGAGAAGAAGGATGAAGGTATTAGGAATAGTTGGTGGGATAGGTGCTGGAAAAACAACTGTCGTATCAATGATAACAGAAATAAGAAAAACCTATGTTATTAATGCGGATCAGATAGGTCATCAACTGCTTTTAAAAGAGGGAAAAGCGTACCAACGTGTTATTGATGCGTTTGGAATAGAGATACTTGATGAAGAGGGGAATATTATAAGAGCAAGGCTTGGGGCACTTGTTTTCTCAGATTCTAATAAACTTTTAAAGCTTAATCAAATTAGCCACCCGCTTATTTATCAAGAAGTTAAAAAACAAGTAGAACAGTGTCAAGAACAAGGGGCATGGGAGCTGGTTGTTATTGACGCGGCACTTTTGATTGAAATTGGGCTGATAGAGTTAGTTGATGATGTGGTAGGTGTTTATGCTGATGAAGAAACTCGCATTATACGTGTAATGGCAAGAGAAAAGTATTCAAGAGAAGATGCCAAGAAGCGAATTGCATCGCAGAAAGACTGGAATACTCTGGAACAACTATCAGATTATATTATAGATAATAGTTTAAGCTATCCAAATACCAAAGAACAGGTTGAAAATATGATGAAAAATTGGTAAAAGGAGCTATTATATTGAATAGTTTAAAGATTATTAAGGGAATACTTTATACGATAGTAGCCGTACTAATCAGCATTCCTATTCTCTATTGGTCATACCCTACTCCCTATGAAGAATGGATTGCTTCTGAAGCAAAGGCTTATGGTGTTGACCCTCTACTTATTTATGCAATGATAAAAGTAGAGAGTGGTTTTGATGAGAATGCACTCTCTCGAAGTGGTGCAAAGGGATTGATGCAAATCATGGATGGTACAGGCAAATGGGGGGCGGAAGAATGTGGTCTTACCGAGTATACAACCAATCATTTGTTTAATCCAAGAATTAACATCAAAATAGGTGTTTGGTATATTGCAAGGCTCATTAATCAATATAAGGGAGATATTGATACTGCTTTGACGGCATACAATGCTGGAAGTGGTAATGTAGCTAAGTGGAAAGGAAATCAGGCATATAGTCAAGATGGTATTAAGTTGGATAAAATTCCCTTTAAGGAAACAGCTTCATACATTAAGAAAGTAAATTTTCATTATAAAATTTACCACATGTTATATTAGTTATTTGTACTAAGGAGGAATCATAACAATGAGGAAACGACGTTGGTGGGGTATCGTGAGCTTTATGGTACTAATGGCTTTGTTGGTAGGGTGTGGACAGATTCCAGAAGAAACAAACACGCTGCCTCCAATGCCCGTAGAGCAAGAAAAAGAACTTGTAAATACCAAGATAGAGAAAAACAGTATGACTGTATCTATGAGAAATGCAGAAACATTACATCCTATTTATAATATGGAAAAAAGCGTGGAGCAGACACTTCATTTGATTTTTAATACACTAGTAAATGTAGAGCCCGATGGTCAAATTTCACCTAACATTGCAAAGAGTTGGACACTAGATCCGCAGAGTAATACATTAACACTTAAGTTAACAGAGGGTATTTTGTGGCATGATGGCAAGACGCTTTCGGCAGATGATGTGGCATTTACCATCGAAACAATTAAAGGAGCTGCAGAGTCCCCTTACAAAAAAGCGGTCACCAATATAGCGAATGTTCAAGTTGTTGATCCGCTGACACTGACCATTAGTTATAGACAGGCTTTTAGTGGGATCTATCAAAGTTTGTTTTTCCCTATTATTCCAAAACATATTTATAATGTAGAAGCATCCGTAGCAAAAGATCTGATGCCTGTAGGGAGTGGGCCTTATAAATTTGAAAGTATGGTTCCACTTAAGACATTAGAACTTGTTAAGAATGATCAGTATTTTAAGGGTGCCCCAGAGATTCCTTTTGTTCATGTCATGCTTATACCCGATCAAGAAAGTAGTTTGCATGCATTTGAACAAAACCTGATTGATGTTATTTATACAGATGTTATGGATTGGGGCAAATATGCCAAAGATAAGTCAGCTCAAATTTATGAAATCCCTTCTAATAATTATGAGTTTATGGCAGTCAACTTTAATAGACCTAAGTTTCAAAATGCTAATATTAGACAAGCTATGCTTTATAGTTTAGATAGACAAGAATTAATTAACATTTATTATTTGGGAAATGGAAGTGTGACAGATACACCTATTAGTCCGAATAGCTTCTTATATGATCGTACATTGATGATTAAGGAGCATGATGAGGAAAAGGCTAAGTTCTTATTAGCACAAGAGGGCTATCAGTTTGATGAACGTACTAAATTATTCACTAAAAATGATATGCCACTGTCTTTTACATTACTTGTTAATGAAGAAAATAAGGAGCGTATTAAAGTAGCCGAAGGTATGAAAAAGATGTATCAAGAGGTGGGAATAGAAGTTGCTATTGAAGTGGTTCCACAAACAACTTATATGGAACGCATTTATAATAAACAGTATGATGCTTTTTTAGGAGGTTGGAAACTATCGTATATTCCAGATCTTAGCTTTGCATTCCACTCTAGTCAAATTACTAGTGGTGATAATTTTATAAGTTATAAAGATTCAAAAATGGATCAGCTTTTGCAAGAAGCATTTGTTGCCACACCTATTCAAATGGAAGATGCCTATTCTAAATTACAGTTATATTTTTGGGAACAAAATCCGTATATTAGCTTGTATTTTAGAAATAGCGCCTTAATTACTAAAAGACAGATTACAGGAAATATTGAACCAGATCCTTTGAATTGCTATGCAAACGTTGAAAAATGGACAATAGATAACAAATAATGTTATAGGCTATTATGTTGAAATTTGTATTTTAATATAATAGCCTATTTTAATTTCTGTAGTGATATAGTACAATGAAGTATGAAGAATAAAGGAGGCTATTTATTGTGCCAAAGCTCGATAATGAAGATTATTCTTGCCAAAGCGTCATTTTTGCAGAACAAAGAGACAAGAGGCCCACGGTTGGGAAACTAACCCATCATGGGGCGTGTCCGTTTTGTGAAGAAAACAAAATGATGCTAGAGCATGTTTGGCTTGAAAAGAGCACCTTGGATGATGACGTAATACGTATTGTGAATAATAAATATCCTATTTGTACTGAGGAAGAAACATTCTATGGCGTGCATGATGTGGTGATTGATACACTTTTTCACCACAAAAAACCTTTCGAGTTTTCAAAGGGGCATTGGCAGGTACTTGTTGAGAGTTTAAGAGAGCGGTATCTGACGTTATGGAAGAATTCACGGATTCAAATGATACAGATTTTTAAGAACAATGGCTGTGAAGCAGGGGCCAGTATTGCTCACTCACATTGGCAGATTGTGGCGCTAGAACAGATTCCCAATTCTCTTTTGGCTAAATATCAGATAGCAAACCAATTTTATAAAGAGAAGGGATACTGCAAGCTTTGTAATCTAGAAAGCGATCAAGTGAATTTATATCATATTAATGAGACAACGCATTGGAGAGTAGTTGCACCTGATTTTTCTTGTATGTCACATGAGACATGGATTGTGCCAAAGCAACATATTAGTCATTTTGGCCAATTGTCTACAATTCAGTGTGATGAACTGGCGGATGTGTTAGGTAAGATGCTCTGTATTCAGGAGCAACTATTGTCGGGAGTGCATTATAATATTTGTTTTATGGGGAGTTTATTGATAGAATCCCCAGGGTATCATTTCCATATTAGGATACTACCGAGAAAAGGACAATTTGCAGGATTTGAGTTAGCAACAGGTTGCTGTATCACAAGTATGTCTTCAATTGAGCACAGCAAGCAGATGCGTGATATCCTGAGGACATTAGAGGAGTGATAAAGATGGAAAAAGACAAATCACATGATTTGTTATTTGGATTAGATATTGGTACACGAACAGTAATTGGCATTGTTGGTTATTATGAGGAAAATATTTTTCATATCATCAAGTCAGCGTGTATAGAACATGAAGAACGGGCTATGTTAGACGGGCAAATTCATGATATTGATAAAGTTGTGCGTATTGTGACGCGTGTCAAGAACGATTTAGAGAAGCAACTCGGACATCATTTAACAGAGGTTTCTATTGCAGCGGCAGGGCGTGTGTTAAATACACAAGTAGCAGAAGTGATAGAGTGCTTTGATGAAATCGTGGAGATTACACCCATACATATACAAACATTGCAAGTTGAGGGAATCAATCAGGCCCAAAAAATGTTAGAAGAGCAGAAGGGCTTAAAAGAATCTGACTATTTTTGCGTAGGGCATACGGTAATGCAGTACGTTTTAGATGATTACCCTATTTCAAATTTGGAAGGGCATAAAGGTAAAAAAATAGCAGCTAAAGTATTGGCTACTTTCTTACCTAAGGAAGTTATAACAAGCCTTTATACAGTTACACAAAGGGTAGGTCTAGAGGTTAAACAATTAACATTAGAACCCATTGCGGCAATTAACGCTATTATCCCGGAAAATTTGAGATTACTTAATTTAGCAGTAGTAGATGTTGGAGCAGGAACATCTGACTTAGCCATTACGAAAGATGGTAGTGTGGTGGCTTATGGAATGATTCCTATGGCTGGAGATGAGGTGACGGAGACAATCGTCCACCAATATTTAGTGGATTTCCATACAGCCGAAAAAATCAAACAACAAATAGACACACATGAGGTTGTTCATTTTAATGATATTATAGGGTTGCCTTATGAGATAGCCTCAGAGGAGATTCGAGGGGTTATTGCACCTGTTATTAATCAACTAGCCGAAAAAATAGCATTTAAGATTAAGGAGCTCAATGGAGAAAAACCTACAAATGCCGTCTTTTGTGTAGGTGGTGGAAGTCAAATGTATGGTTTGATTCAAAAAATATCTGAGATATTAGGGTTACCTGGGCAACGGGTTGCACTTAGAAGTTGTGAGCATATTCCACATTTGTCTTATAAAAAGAATACAATGAAAGGGCCTGAGATGATTACACCTATTGGGATTTGTCTCACAACGGCTAAGTATTATAGTCAGCAATTTACCAAAGTATCTTTTAATGGTGAAGATTTAATGTTACTTAACACAAAAAAACTAACGGTATTAGATGCTTTAATTGAAAAAGGACTTAAACATGATGAATTATTTCCTAGAAGAGGACAGACGTTAATGTATAAGTTTAATGGTGAAAGAGTACGTATTAAAGGCTATGTTGGGGAAAATGCTAAGATACAACTTAATGGGGTTGATGTAAGTCTAGATACTTTTATTCAATCTGGAGATACGATTGTATTTTCAGCAGCAACTCCAGGGGAAGATGCTAAAGCAGTGATCGAGGAGCATCTTGGCACCTATACGAGGCAAACTATTTTTATTAATGGCGAACCTGTCACATTACCACTCTTGATGGCAAATGGAGATTATGTCAGTGAGACATATCAAATAAAGAATCAGGATGACTTAGAGATTGTTGAAATGTCCACATTAGATGAAATTTTGAGTCACCTAAATTTTTCGTGGCAGCAACAAGAGATTAGAGTCAATGGGAAATGTATTATAGAAAATGTCACATTGGTAGATGGTGACAAGATTCAAATTCATGGAATAATGCCAGAACCAGTAGTAGCAGTTCAGGATGATGGGGTCTGGCTCAGTGTGAATGGTGAATCGGTGATTTTACCTCATAAAGAGGGGCAGTATTTATTTGTAAATATTTTTGACTTCATAGATTTCGACTTAACAAAACCTCAAGGTACTATTCAACTTAAGCTTAATGGACAGCGTGCAGCTGTAACAGATATGCTTAAGAATGGTGATAGATTACAAATTTATTGGGAAAAGTAAGGAGGAACAGAGAGTGAAAGGGATTATTACAGTAGTTGGGAAAGATAAGGTTGGTATTATAGGTAAGGTCTGTACGACGCTCAGTGAAGCACATATCAATATTTTAGATATTTCACAAACAATTCTTCAAGGATATTTTAACATGATGATGATTGTTGATATGGGTGAAAGTACAAAAGCATTTGACATCGTTGTGGATGAGTTACAGGTATTAGGACAATCATTAGAAGTTGACATCAAACTCCAACATGAGCAGATTTTTGATAGTATGCACAGAATATAGGAGGAATAAAAATGATTTCACAATTCGAAGTACTTGAAACGAACAAAATGATTCAAGAAGCTAATCTTGATATTAGAACAATTACTATGGGGATTAACTTATTAGACTGTATTTCAGATGATATGGATGAGTTATGTGAAAAGGTCTATCACAAAATTACAACAAAGGCAGCCCGACTTGTTGAAGTAGGGGAAGCACTTTCTAAAAAATACGGGATTCCTATTGTGAATAAGCGTATTTCTGTAACACCAATAGCACTGATAGGTGGTGCAACAGGTGCAAGTTCATATGTACAGATAGCTAAGACATTAGACCGTGCAGCACAGGCTGTGGGTGTGAATTTTATCGGGGGATTTTCAGCATTAGTTCAAAAAGGATGTTCGCCATCGGATTTAGTATTGATAAACTCTATACCAGAAGCATTAGATGTGACAGAAAGAGTATGTTCATCAATTAATTTGGGAAGTACTAAATCAGGTATTAATATGGATGCTGTTAAGCAGATGGGTGAAATTATTAAATTAACAGCAGAACGTACAGCAGAACGTGATAGCATCGGATGTGCTAAGCTTGTTGTTTTTTGTAACGCACCAGAAGATAATCCATTTATGGCAGGTGCTTTCCACGGAGTTGGAGAACATGATGTTGTCATTAATGTAGGTGTAAGTGGTCCAGGTGTAGTGAAAAAGGCACTAGAATCTGCTAAAGGTGAAGATTTTGAAACGGTGTGTGAAACAATCAAACGTACAGCATTTAAAATAACACGAGCAGGGCAAATGGTTGCAACTGAGGCTGCTAAAATATTAGGTGTACCTTTTGGTATTATTGACTTATCATTAGCGCCAACACCGGCTATTGGAGACAGTATTGCAGAAATAGTAGAAGAAATGGGGCTTGAAATGGCTGGAGCACCAGGTACAACAGCGGCTATTGCTATTTTAAATGACTGTGTTAAAAAAGGCGGAGTTATGGCATCACCTTATGTAGGTGGATTAAGTGGTGCATTTATTCCGGTCAGTGAAGATCATGGTATGATTAGGGCCGTAGAAGAGGGTGCGCTTACATTAGAAAAACTAGAGGCGATGACATGTGTATGCTCTGTAGGTCTTGATATGGTTGCAATACCAGGAAGTACAACTGCTGCTACCTTATCGGGTATCATAGCAGATGAGATGGCTATTGGGATGATTAATGGAAAAACAACAGCTGTAAGGATTATACCAGTTTGTGGTAAAGAGGTAGGCGATACAGTAGAGTTTGGGGGCTTATTAGGCTACTCACCAATTATGCCTGTTAATCAGTTTAGCTGCGAGGCTTTTATAGCAAGAGGAGGCAGGATCCCTGCACCAATTCATAGTTTCAAAAATTAATAATGACAGTAAGAGGAGACACCAAAATGACAGAAGTATTAAAAGACTTAAAACCCCAAGATATGTTTGGATATTTTGAACAAATTAGTAACATTCCTAGAGGATCAGGTAATGAAAAAGCAATAAGTGATTATATGGTAGCCTTTGCTAAAGAACGTGGGCTTTGGGTTATGCAAGACGAGGTTAATAACGTTTATATTAAGAAACCTGCAACTGCAGGATATGAAGGATTACCAACCGTTATAATTCAAGGGCACTTGGATATGGTGTGTGAAAAAAATAAAGATACTCAGCATGATTTTGAGACAGAAGGCTTAAAACTTAAAATAGATGGTGATTTTATCCGTGCAGAAGGAACGACATTAGGAGCGGATAATGGTATTGCTATCGCGTATCAAATGGCTATTTTAGCAGATCAGACGTTAGAGCATCCGGCTATTGAAGTTTTGATGACAACAGCTGAAGAAACTGGGATGTTTGGCGTAGCTGGTATGCATCCTGAATATTTAGAGGGTAAAGTATTTCTTAATTTAGATACAGATATAGAAGGTGAATTTTTAGTAAGTTGTGCGGGGGGGGCTAGAGCAGCGATTACCTTGCCAATCACTAAGGTGCCTTGTGTCGATGCGAAACAGTCTTGTTATTGTATTACAATTAATGGACTATTAGGTGGACATTCAGGAGCAGATATTCACAGAGAGCGTGCCAATGCAAATATCTTAATAGGACGTATGCTCCATGAGTTATCACGTAAAGTGTCATTTAATATTGTTCAATTAGCAGGTGGAAGCAAAGACAATGTTATTACAAGAGAGGCAGAAGTCATTATTGCCATAGCTGAGCAAGATAACAATATTCTTGAAACAGCATTGGGAGAGCTCCTTGTAACTTATCAGAATGAGTATTGCACACAAGATCCAAATCTGAATATGAAGTGGGAAAAAACAGTACAACAAGCACAGTGTCTTGATCAAGTAAGTACAAAGGGTGTTATGGATTTGTTGTTAGCACTTCCGTATGGTGTAATGGGTTATAGTATGCAAATCACGGGATTGGTAGAGACTTCTCTTAATATTGGTGTGATTAGCACGGATCAAGATGTATTTAAAATAACCATAGCACTTCGTAGTTCAATGCCTACTAAAAAACAGTGGGTGATCGATAAATTATGTGTCATTAGTGAGAGATTTGGTGCTAAGTGTGACATATCAGGACAATATCCAGCATGGACCTATGCGCAGAACTCACGTATTAGAGAGTTAGCTAGTGACGTTTATACGCAGATGTTTGGGATGACACCTAAAGTTGAGGCGATTCATGCAGGACTTGAGTGTGGTTTTATATTAGAGAAACTACCACATCTTGATATGATTGCTTTTGGTCCGAATGTTTATGATATCCATTCACCTGAAGAACGTGCAAGTATTTCTTCAATGGCCAAGATTTATCAGTTCTTAGTGCAACTCCTTAAAGACATGAAGTCATACTAGAATAATAGGAGCCCTCATATGAGATCACAACAACATTCAAAGTATTTAACAATTGCATTTTATTGTATAGGTGCGATACTTACAGTATTTATTGTAATATGGGCATTTTTGAATTTTGCGACCATATGGGGGTATTTAGCGATTTTACTCAAAACACTATGGATATTATTTAAACCATTAACAATCGGATTTATTATTGCCTATATTTTAGATCCTATGGTTACTTTCTATCTAGGAAAGTGCCAATTTAAAAATCAAAATAGATGGGGCAGATATGCGAGATTGATGGCAACAGGCTTAACGTTTTTGACAGTCATTTGTTTGATAGCACTTTTTGGATTAGTTGTTACACTCAACGTTAAGAGTGTATTAGGGGCAGGGACCCTTGGAAACTTTGTAGATAATGTGAAATATTATTTTGAGTATTTCCAAACAACACTTAACCGTGTGCTAGAGACATTGGAAAGGGTTGTACCTTCTCATACAGTGCAAACAATAGTCAATGCCGGGTATGGTCAATTTGCTATGAAAACATCTGAGCTATCAATGTCTTCTATTGCGGCAGTGCAAAAAGTAGGATCTAACTGTCTTAATATAGGGTTAGGATGTGTTATCGCCTTTTATTTGTTAAAAGATAAAGATGGGCTTATTTTGATTTGGGATAATATCTTGAAAAAAATAACCTCTCGAAAAATAGGGGTTGAAATACATCATATAGGGCATGACGTAGATTATGTGTTTTCTGGATATATTAGAGGACAACTCATTGATGCAGCCATTATGGGAATATTGACCAGTTTAGTACTTACCCTAGTAAGATTAGATTTTGCTATTATTATAGGTGTCATTTCGGGTATTTTTAACATTATCCCCTATTTTGGCCCATTGGTAGGGGTTGCCCTATCAGGTGCGATTGGATTAATGGGAGGAGAACCTACAAAAGCACTCATAGCAATGGGAGCTGTTTTTGTATTACAACAATTGGATGGTTGGTTTATTGTTCCTAAAGTCATGAAAGAGAGTGTTAAGTTGCATCCTATAGTTGTCTTATTGGCCATAGTCATTGGAGGGCAGTTGTGGGGATTTGCAGGAATTTTGTTAGGAATACCTGTTGCGGCTTTAATAAGATGTCTCATTATCCGTTATATAGGAGATATATTTAGTATAAAAAAACAAGAGAGCTAAGCTCTCTTGTTTTTTTTATACTAAATTCACTTGATGGAACACTTTTTTGCCTTTTTGAATCATAAGAGCATCGTCTTTAAAGAGGTCAAGTGTCACTGTGTAGTCTAAAGACTCAACAGGTACACCATCAAGTTTAAGACCCTTTTGATCAATTAATCTTCTCGCTTCTGAACGAGATGGCACGAGTTTCATCGTGTCTACTACTAATGTGATGATGTTCATACCTTCAGCGAATACAGATTTAGCGATGTCTGTTGTTGGAAGGGAACCATTAGCACCTTTTCCAGCAAATGCAGCTTTAGCTGCAACTTGAGCTTTTTCGGCTTCTTCTTCACCATGGACGATTTTTGTAACTTCAAAAGCAAGGACTTCTTTTGCTTTATTGATCTGTGCACCTTCTAAGCTACTGAGCTGATTTACCTGATCCATTGGTAAGAATGTTAAGAGTGAAAGACATTTTTTAACATCCGCATCAGCAACGTTTCTCCAGTATTGGTAGAAGTCGTAAGGTGTTGTCTTAGTTGGGTCTAACCAAACAGCACCGTTTTCTGTTTTACCCATTTTTTTACCTTCACTGTTTGTAAGAAGTGAGAATGTCATACCGAAGGCTGTATCACCATGTAATCTTCGTACAAGTTCAACACCACCTAAAATATTTGACCACTGATCATTTCCACCTAATTGGATTTTACAGTTGTATTTTCTGTAAAGTTCTAAGAAGTCATAAGATTGCATAAGCATGTAGTTGAATTCTAAGAAAGAAAGACCTTTTTCAAGACGTTGTTTAAAACACTCTGCTGTAAGCATACGATTAACAGAGAAATGAACACCGATTTCTCTGAGGAAATCTACGTAGTTTAATTGCAGAAGCCAGTCACCATTATCTACAATCATCGCATGGTCGTTATCAAAATTAATAAATCTTGAAAGTTGTTTTCTGAAGCACTCTACGTGGTGTGCAATTTTTTCGGGTGTAAGCATTTGTCTCATATCAGTTTTTCCAGTTGGATCACCAACCATACCTGTACCACCACCGAGTAAGGCAATTGGTCTATGACCTGCTTGTTGCATGTGAGCCATAGCCATTACGGTTACAAAGTGACCAACATGTAAACTGTCCGCAGTAGGATCGAAGCCGATGTAAAAAGTTACTTTCTCTTTCTCTAAAAGTTCTCTAATTTCTTTTTCGTGTGTTATTTGTTGAATGAACCCGCGATCCATGAGGGTGTCGAATGCATTTTTCATATTGAATCCTCCTAATAATAATTTTGAAATAAAAAAGAGGCTATCTGTCCGATAAGGACGAGATAACCTCGTGGTACCACCTTAATTTACAAGCCATAAGCTTGCCTCAAGTCATGTTAACGGTTGACACCGGCGCAAGATGCGCAGCTCCAAAGTTTGTAATTCATACTATTAGATCGGATGTACTTGCACCAACCGTACACTCTCTTAACGCCACTAATAGACTACTGGGTACTTTTTCAACGCTTTTAGAATTATATATAAAGATAATGTTACATTTTTCTACATGATAGCATATCAACGTTTTTTTTGCAAGAGGTGATATTTAAAGAAAAAATAAGGAAAGACTATAGCATATCATTGAATAGATTTATATAATATATTAAGACAATAAAGAGAAATATAAGGAGGTAAGCGATGTATAGTTTCACAAAAGGTTATCCTTCTTTGGGGTGTCAGATTGAAACAAGTGGTATGCAGTTTGGAATTTATGCGCCTGATGCTTTTGAGATGAGACTGAATATTTATTTAGAAGAGACAAATTCGGTAGCAAATATTCAATGTAGTCTTACGAGGTCAGAGTATGTAACAGGTGATTTATTTCATATTTTTATAGACGGGTTAAGTGGGGAAATTTATTATACGTGGCAGATGGTTGATGAGCAGGGTGTTATCAGTCAAGAACTGCTAGATCCGTATGCGAAGAAAATTATTGCGGTAAAGGGAGAAAAGAATATTTACCGAGCAGGAAGTGTGACGCGTAAACGGAAATCTTTTGTAAAACCACAGATTCCACTTAGTGAAACAATCATTTATGAACTGCATGTTGGGTTGTTTACAAAAAGTGAAACATCTGACGTAGGAGAGTGTGAGAGAGGCTGTTTTGAAGGACTTATTCACAAGTTACCTTATCTTAAAAAGTTGGGTATTACAACGATAGAATTAATGCCAATATTCAAATGGAATGCCTTTACATTAAAGCATACCCATCCCGGGACAAAGGAATTGGTGACAGATGTGTGGGGGTATAATCCTATTTGTTTTTTTGCTATAGATGATAGGTATCAGGCCTCAGACCATCTAGTGGATATTATTGATTCATTTCATGAATTAGTAGATCATGCACATGAACAAGGGCTCGAAATAGTGCTTGATGTTGTTTATAATCATACAGGAGAAGGGGGCGATGATGGAACGGTATTTCATTTTAAGGAGCTTGCAAGGGAAGCTTATTATAAAATAAAAGATAACACTTATTTGAATTGCAGTGGGACTGGAAATACGCTTAACTGCACCCATCCAGTTGTTAAACAAATGGTATTGGATAGCTTGAGGTATTGGGCTGTTGAGATGGGGGTAGATGGTTTTAGGTTTGATTTAGCATCTATATTAGGTCAGGATGAGTATGGTAGGTGGATGCAGTATTCATTGCTGGATGATATTGCACAGGATCCCATTTTGTCCCACGTTAAATTAATTTCTGAAAGTTGGGATGCAAAAGGGTGTTATGATGTGGGGAGGATGCCTTATCCGTTTGCTGAGTGGAGTGATTATTTTAGAGATACTATGAGACGTTTTGTTAGAGGGGATATGGGGTTAACCCGAGCTGTGGCTACTTGTATTATGGGGGAAGAAGTGTATTATAAGGATACTCGAAAAAATGGACAATATTCAATTCACTTTATATCAGCTCATGACGGCTTTACACTTTGGGATTTGTTAAGTTATGACAAAAAGCATAATATAGCAAATGGTGAAGAGGATAGAGACGGGAATAATGCAAATTATAGCGCCAATTATGGTACAGAAGGGGAGACGCAGGATCCAACAATCTATGCTTTAAGAAAACGTCAAGCTAAAAACTTTTTTGCCTTGTTATTCTTGTCTAAAGGCATACCTATGTTTTTGATGGGGGATGAGATGGGGAGAACACAGCAGGGGAATAATAATGCCTATTGTCAAGACAATGACATGGCATGGGTAGATTGGGATAGAGGCAAACAGTTTGGAGAGTTAACAGTGTTTGTGGAGCAGATGATTCATCTACGTAAAAAAATGGCCTGTTTTGAGGGGTATACTAAAAGTTCTGTAACGTGGCATGGAGTGAACTATGAACGGCCCGATTGGGCTTATTATTCAAGGACGTTGGCTTGGCATTATAAGGGTGAACATGAAAATATGTATATTATAGTCAATAGTTATACAGAGTCCTTGTTCTTTGAATTACCACCTACGCATCAATCGTGGTGTATTATGATAGATACTTTTGAAGATGCG